>JAJBTR010000409.1 GCA_020860745.1 Lachnospiraceae bacterium
CCTCTATAATAAAGAAAAAATATGTGGGATTATGTGGTTTTTGCGAATCACATGAATTTGGTTTTTACAGACGAGTTGTTTACGGATAGAAACGAGGTAGAAGGATGGCGAAGTACAACACAACGAAGGTTCCGAGATCGGAGCGTATTCCGCGACTGGTGGAGCATTTGTTTGCGAAGATGCCGGAGATTGAGTCTGCCAGGGCGATACTGATCACGGAGTCGTACCGGCAGACGGAGGACAAGCCGGAGGTGATGCGCAAGGCGCTCGCTTTTGCACATATTCTCGATCACATACCGATTATCATCCGCCCGGAAGAGCTCATTGTAGGGAGCACGACCCTGACGCCGCGGGGGTGCCAGACCTATCCGGAGTTTTCTTATGAGTGGCTGGAGGCTGAGTTTGATACCGTGTCCACCCGGGAGGCGGATCCGTTTTACATATCGGATCAGGCGAAGCGGGAGATCGCGGAGGCGGACCGATATTGGAAAGGGCGGACGACCAGCGAACTGGCGACGACTTATATGGCGCCGGAGACGCTGAAGGCGATGGAACACAATATGTTTACGCCGGGAAATTATTTTTACAACGGCGTGGGACATATTACGGTGAAGTATGAGAAAGTGCTTGCGGTCGGCTTTGAGGGAATCATGGCGGAGGCGCAGGCGGAGCTCGACGCCTGCAGCGTGGGCGATGCGGATTATGCCGCGAAGCATGTTTTTCTGGAGTCTGTGCTGATCAGCTGTGCAGCCGCGATTCGTTACGCACAGCGGTATGCGGCGTTAGCGGCGCAGGAGGCGGAATCCTGCGGGGATTCGAAGCGCAGACAGGAACTTCGGACGATTGCGGCGAACTGTGCGCGTGTTCCGGCGAAAGGGGCGGAGAGCTTCTGGGAGGCCTGCCAGAGCTTCTGGTTTGTGCAGCAGCTGATACAGATTGAGTCCTCGGGGCATTCCATCTCGCCGGGGCGGTTTGACCAGTATATGTACCCTTATTATAAGAAAGAACTGGATGCTGGGACGCTGACCCGTGAGTTCGCCCAGGAGCTGATCGACTGTGTATGGGTAAAATTAAACGATCTGAATAAATGCAGGGATGGAGAGAGTGCCAAAGGGTTTGCGGGCTACAGTTTATTCCAGAATCTGGTGGTCGGCGGACAGAATGAGGAAGGGCTGGATGTAACCAATGATCTTTCGTTCCTGTGCATTGACGCGACTGCCCATGTGTTTTTGCCGCAGCCGTCCCTGTCGGTCCGCGTGTGGAACGGTTCGCCGCAGGATTTTCTGCTCCGCGCGGCGGAGCTGACCCGGACTGGAATCGGATTTCCGGCCTACTATAATGACGAGGTGATCATTCCGTCGCTGATGAGCAGGGGGCTATCCCTGGAGGAGGCGCGGGATTACGGCATTATCGGCTGTGTGGAACCGCAGAAAGTGGGGAAAACCATGGGGTGGCATGATGCGGCGTTTTACAATATGTGCCGGCCGCTGGAGCTGGTATTTTCCAATGGTGTGGACCGTGGGGAACAGATCGGACTGCAGACCGGCGACGTGGAACAGATGCAGACTTTTGAAGAGTTTTATGAGGCGTACCGCACGCAGCAGAATTATTTTATCTCTCTTCTGGTCAATGCGGATAATGCCATCGACCAGGCGCATGCGGACCGGGCGCCGCTTCCGTTTCTGGCGTCTATGGTGGATGATTGCATCAAACGGGGGAAAACCTGTGAGCAGGGCGGCTGTGTCTACAATTTTACCGGCCCGCAGGGATTCGGTATCGCCAATGTGGCGGATTCCCTGTACGCGGTAAAACAGCTGGTTTATGACGAGCGGAAAGTATCCATGAGGGATCTGAAAAAAGCGCTTTTCTTTAACTTCGGAAAGACAGATGAACCGCTGGTTGTGGCGCAGATTGCCGGTGATGTGGCGCGTGAGTTTGTCAGTCAGGGCGTGACGCCGGCGCCGAAGCTGGTGGCCGAGACCTCACGGCAGATTGTCGCGGCGTCGGTGACGCCGGAGGAGAAGAAAAAGTTTGAGGATATCCGCAGAATGATCGGCGAAGTGCCGAAGTACGGAAATGACGATGAGGTGGTGGATCATTTCGCGCGGGAAGCCGCCTATACCTATACAAAGCCGCTGTTAAAGTATCACAATCCCAGAGGCGGACAGTTTCAGGCAGGGCTGTATCCGGTCTCGGCCAATGTCCCGCTGGGCGCCTGCACGGGTGCAACGCCGGATGGGCGGTATGCGGGTATGCCGGTGGCGGATGGGGTTTCCCCCAGCGCCGGGAAGGATACACAGGGACCTACGGCGGCGGCCAATTCCGTCTCCACACTGGATCATGGGATCGCTTCCAACGGAACCTTGCTCAACATGAAATTTCATCCCTCTGCTCTGAGCGGGGATACAGGGCTGGAGAATTTTGTCAGCCTGATTCGCACCTACTTTGACCGGAAAGGAATGCATATGCAGTTTAACGTGGTGTCCCGGGAGACCCTGCTGGACGCGCAGGAGCATCCGGAGAATTACCGGCATCTGGTGGTCCGCGTGGCGGGATATTCCGCATTGTTTACCACGCTGTCCCGAAGCCTGCAGGATGATATCATAAGAAGGACAGAACAGGGCTTTGGTGATACCAGGGGATAAAAGTCACAAAACAGATGCGTGGAGCAAATCATGAACGAACGAATCAACACAAGCGGAAGAATTTTCGACATACAGCGCTACTCCATCCACGACGGCCCCGGCATCCGCACAATTGTTTTTCTGAAAGGCTGCGTGCTTCGCTGCCGCTGGTGCTGCAATCCTGAATCACAGGAATATGAGATCCAGACCATGCGGACAGCGGACGGCGGAGAAAAAATCGTCGGCCGGGACGTGACGGTGGGAGAGGTCATGGAGAAAGTAGAGCGCGACCGGCAGTATTACCGCAGAAGCGGCGGAGGCCTGACACTGTCGGGCGGCGAAAGCCTCTGCCAGCCAGAATTTGCCGGAGCCTTGCTGGGCGAGGCGAAAAGCAGAGGGATCTCCACGGCTATGGAGAGCATGGGATGCGCATCGTGGAAAGTGATTGAAGAGATTTTGCCGAACCTGGACATTTATCTCATGGATATCAATCACACGAATCCGGCGAAGCACACGGCGTTTACCGGCAGGGACAATGCCCTGATGCTGGAGAATGCCAGAAAAATTGCGGCGTCGGGGATGACTGATCTGGTGATTCGTGTCCCGGTGATCCCGACATTCAATGAGACGCCGGAGGAGATTGCAGATATTGCCCGGTTTGCGGACAAGCTTCCGGGGGTAACGCGGATTCATCTTCTGCCTTATCACCGGCTTGGGCAGGATAAATATGACGGCCTGGGGCGGAACTATACGATGGAGAATATCCTTCCTCCGGAAAAGGAGCAGATGGAGATGCTGAAAAAGACGGTGGAGAATGTCTCCCGGCTGCACTGCCATATCGGGGGATAATCCCTGTGTTACTAAGTATATGCAGAGGGAGAAGCAGCTTGTCGGGAAGACTGCTGACGATAAAGCGGCGGAAAAAAAGAGAAAACGTCATGGTGTGCGGAAAAGAATCAGATGAAACGAAAACCGTCTGCTGTGAGAGGGGTGATCAGAATAGATAACATTTCAATGGAAGACAAAATGCGTATTATACAGGAAATCGTGCCGGGCCGTCAGGTCACACTGGCACATATCATCGCCAGCCCTGATCCTGTCCTGTATAAAAAACTGGGGCTGGATCCCAGCCTGGATTATGAGAAAGCGGCCATCGGCATCACGACGGTAACGCCGTCAGAGACGGCAGTGATCATGGCGGACGTAGGACTGAAGGCCAGCGGCATAGAGCTGGGGTTTGTGGATCGTTTCAGCGGGACGCTGATTTTTACCGGGACGGTCTCAGAGGTGGAGGCCGCCATGGAAGCCATGATGGACTATGTGCGAGACCGCCTGGGACATACCGTGTGCGAGGTGACAAAGACCTGAAAATATGAAAAGACTGATTTTGATGGGGCGCAGCATGGCGGGCAAGACCACGCTGACACAGGCGCTGCGGGGCGAAGAGATACATTATTATAAGACGCAGGATATTCACCACTGCGGCAACGTCATCGATACGCCGGGGGAATATGCGCAGAGCAGGCGGCTGGGCAAGGCGCTGGCGCTTTACACCTACGAAGCGGATATCGTCGGTATCCTGGCGGCGGCCAACGAGCCCTATTCCATTTTTCCACCGAATGTCACCTGCCAGGCCAACCGGGAGTGTATCGGCATTGTAACCAAAATTGATTTGGCGGATGCCAACGTGCCGCAGGCAGACCGATGGCTGAGAAACGCCGGATGTGAAAAAATTTTTCACGTCAACTCGCTGGACGGAACCGGTGTGGCGGAGATTATCGAATACCTGAGCGGGTGAGAAAATGTGAATGTTGGAATCATTACAGTGGAAAAAAATATCATTGTTCTGAAACGAGATCGAAAATGCTTTTTGTATAAATTTACTGGCTGTGGATAAGTGTAGATCGTGAATGGAACAAAAATCAACATAGATAGAAAAGAGAATAAAAATCAGGAGGACGTACTTCAATGATGAACGAAATGGAAATCAAAAAACAGATCTGTGAGATTGGCAAAAGAATCTACAACCGCGGCATGGTTGCCTCTAACGACGGCAATATTTCCGTGAAGCTTAACGATCATACGTTTCTTTGCACACCGACGGGCGTGTCCAAGGGTTTTATGACGCCGGAATATATCTGTAAGGTGGACGAGAACGGCAATGTCATTCAGGCAAACAAGGGATTCAAGCCGTCCTCTGAGATCAAGATGCACATGAGAGTATATCAGAAGCGCCCGGATGTGGGATCTGTGGTTCACGCGCATCCGATTTACGCCACATCCTTTGCCATCGCGGGTATTCCGCTGACACAGCCGATCATGCCGGAAGCGGTCATTGCGCTGGGCTGCGTTCCCATCGCGGAGTATGGCACCCCTTCTACCATGGAGATTCCGGACCGGCTGGAGAAGTATCTTCCTTATTTTGATGCGGTTCTTCTGGAAAACCACGGTGCGCTGACCTGGAGTACCGACCTGCTGGCGGCATACCACAAGATGGAGAGCGTGGAGTTTTACGCGGAGCTTCTCTATCATTCCAAGGTGCTGGGCGGACCGAAGGAATTTGACAAGGAAAATGTGAAAAAACTGTACGAGATCCGCAGAAAGTTCGGCATGCCGGGCAAGCATCCCGCGAATATCTGTCTTAATAAGGACGGCGAAAACTGCCACAACTGCGGCGGAAGCTGTGCGGATTACAAGAACTTCCCCGGCTACGATTATGATTTTGTGGGCGGCTGTGATTGCGGCGGCAACAGCCAGAGCAGCGTAGACGAGGCGACCATCGCTGCGATCGTACAGAAGGTAATGGCGGAGTTAAAATAGGCAGCCGGTTAGGAGCTGGCGAAAAATAACTTGTGCAGATTGTGCCGAATAATGCGCTGAATTGTAATAAATGGCCGGAGGCGATAAAAGGGTATGAGGAGGGCGCTTGGAGAAATAACAGCAGATAATGCGTTCTATCTGAACTCTGACCTTTTGTCCCTTGTACTATGAAATACGAAATAAGGTAGAAAGCAGTTAAGACAGAAAGGAAGTGGCACCTTGGAAATCACAGAAGCTCAGGTCAGAATGATCGTGCAGGAAGTTATGGCAAAGATGCAGCTTGCGGGCGATACAAACGCCATGCACGGTGTGTTCGCGGATATGGAGACAGCCATCGCGAAAGCGAAGGAGGCACAGAAAACAGTCCGCGTGATGTCCATGGACCAGCGGGAGAAAATCATCTCCGTGATACGAAGGAAAATTAAAGAAAACGCGGAGACACTGGCCCGGATGGGCGTGGAAGAGACCGGCATGGGCAATGTCGGGGATAAGATTTTAAAACATATCCTCGTTGCGGAAAAGACGCCGGGGACAGAGGATATCACAACGAAGGCATGGTCCGGCGACCGGGGGCTTACCCTGGTTGAGATGGGACCGTTCGGTGTCATCGGAGCTATTACACCGTGTACCAATCCGAGCGAGACGGTGCTCTGCAATACCATGGGCATGCTGGCGGGAGGAAATACGGTGGTATTTAATCCGCACCCGCAGGCAGTTCGGACATCCATTTATGCAATCAATCTGTTAAACGAGGCATCTCTGGAGGCGGGCGGCCCGGATAATATCGCCTGCACAGTGTCAAAGCCGACGCTGGATACCAGCGCGGTCATGATGAAGCATCCGGATATTCCGCTTCTGGTAGCGACCGGCGGGCCGGGCGTGGTGACGGCGGTCTTATCCAGCGGAAAGCGCGGCATCGGTGCGGGAGCGGGCAATCCTCCGGTGCTGGTGGACGAGACGGCGGATATCAGAAAAGCGGCGGCTGACATTGTAAACGGATGCACATTTGACAATAATCTTCCCTGCATCGCGGAAAAAGAAGTTGTGGCGGTGGACAGCATCTGCGATGAGCTGATGCGCTATATGGTTGAGGAGCAGGGGTGTTATCCGGCTTCTAAGGAACTGCAGGAAAAACTGATCGCTACCGTTTTTAATGAGAAAGGCGGGTTGAACCGCAAGTGCGTCGGACGGGACGCCAGGACTCTGCTCGCGATGGTTGGCGTGAATGTGCCGGATACGATACGCTGCATCACCTTTGAGGGAGAAATGGAAAATCCGCTTATCGCGGAGGAACTGATGATGCCGATTCTGGGCGTGGTCCGGGCGAAGGATTTCTCTGACGCAGTACAGAAATGCGTCTGGCTGGAGCACGGAAACCGCCACTCGGCGCATATTCACTCGAAAAATGTAGACCGGATCACAGAGTACGCGCGGGCGATGGACACCGCGATTCTCGTCAAGAACGGGCCGTCCTACGCGGCGCTGGGGTTTGGCGGCGAGGGATATACTACATTTACCATTGCCAGCCGGACCGGCGAGGGTCTGACCAGCGCGGCCAGCTTTACGAAGAGAAGAAGATGTACGATGACGGATTCGCTGTGTATCCGGTGATCGGATGGCGCCGGGGCGGAAGGCTGCGGGCAGAGTGGAAAGCACGGACGCCGCGCCCGGCAGACAGGAATCTGATGGCAGTACAGAAACCAGAATAATGGAAAGGAAAAGACAATGGAAATGAATCAAAATCAGGTGGAAGCCATTGTGCGCCAGGTTCTGAATAATCTATCCGGAACCCCCGCGGGAAAAACCGCCGGGGCGGGCGGCACAATCCCGAAGACCGCCCGTGTGGCCATGCTGACTTCCCTGGAGAACTTTGAAATCAAAGAATTTCCCATACCGGAGGTTGGGGACGACGACATCCTGGTAAAGGTGGAAGGGTGCGGTATCTGCGGCACTGACGCCCACGAATTTAAGCGCGATCCTTTCGGATTGATCCCGGTAGCCCTGGGACACGAGGGAACGGGTGAGATCGTAAAGATGGGAAAAAATGTCAGGACGGATAGCGCGGGCAAGGCAGTTGCACCCGGCGATAAAATTGTCACCTGCATGATTTTCCGGGACGATCCGGACATCACGATGTTTGACCTGAACAAGCAGAATGTGGGCGGCGCTGATGTGTATGGCCTGCTCCCGGATGACGAGGTACATTTGAACGGATGGTTTGCCGATTACATCCTGATCCGCGGCGGGTCAACATTTTTCAATGTCAGCGACCTGGATCTGGATTCCAGAATTCTCATTGAGCCCTGCGCGGTGCTGGTTCACGCCGTGGAGCGCGCGAAAAGCACCGGGATTCTGCGGTTTAACAGCAGAGTAGTCGTGCAGGGCTGCGGTCCGATCGGCTTAATCTGCATCGCAGTGTTAAAGACCATGGGAATTGCGAATATCATCGCGGTGGACGGCAACGCCGGCCGGCTGGAATTTGCAAAGAAAATGGGCGCGACCGGAAGCGTTAATTTTAAGGATTATAACGGCGCGGGGGAGATGGCAAAGGGCATTGCGGAACAGTTCGGCGGACATCTGGCGGATTTCGCATTCCAGTGTACCGGCTCGCCGGCAGGGCATTCTAATATTTACAAGTTTATCCGCAACGGAGGCGGCCTGTGTGAGCTGGGATTTTTCATCAACGGCGGCGATGCGACGATCAACCCGCATTTTGATATCTGTTCTAAGGAAATTACGACTGTGGGAAGCTGGGTGTATACGCTGCGGGATTACGCGACGACATTTGATTTCTTAAAGAGTGCCAATGCCATTGGATTGCCGATGAAAGAGCTGATCACAGACAAATATCCGCTGAGCCAGATCAACGAGGCATACCGCAAGAATCTGGCGATGACGGGCCTGAAGATCGCGGTTATGGCAGATTAAGATGGGATGACCCTATCCGGGATAACGGTGATCAAAACATAGTGAGGAGCAGAAAGGAGCCGGAACATGGATGAGAGAGCAGTGGGGATTCTGGAGGTTTACGGCCTGGTCTGCGCTTTCCTGGCAGCGGATGCGGGCTGTAAGGCGGCCGATGTGACCCTGGAGCCGTTTGATAAGAATAAGCCGGCCAATGCGGAATCTCTCCCGGTGCCGCTTCTGGTGACGGTAAAATTCCGGGGAAGCGTGTCCGATGTGACGGCGGCCGTGGAAGCGGGGCGTGCGGTAGCCGAGGCGACCACGGGAGTCGTGGTCAGCCATGTGATTCCGAGGCCGACGCAGCATACAGAAAAAATGCTGGGAATATGTGCTTTCGATAAGGATTAGCAGAGAAAAAATGCTGCGGCGTATGGATTTCGCAGTAAAAATGACAGTAGTGTATATTTGGAAAAAGAGGCGCTTTTACGGTAAAGGTAAAAGGCGCGGACGGAAAGTGAGGATAAGCGATGAGACAGGAAGCATTGGGAATGATTGAGACAAGGGGCCTGACCGCGGCGATTGAGGCGGCGGATGCGATGACAAAATCCGCGGAGGTGGCACTGGTTGGAACAGAAAAGATCGGCTCCGGCCTGGTGACCGTGATGGTTCGCGGCGATGTGGGGGCGGTAAAAGCCTCCGTGGAGTCCGGGGCGGCGGCAGCAACCCGCCTGGGCGAGCTGGTGGCGCAGCATGTGATCCCGAGACCGCACAGCGATGTGGAAAAAATCCTTCCGGGATTCCCTGAGGAGAAATAATCTATGGGTACTTCTTACGGATTGATCGAAGTTTCCGGCATTGTTGCTGCGATTGATTGTCTGGACGCGATGTGCAAGGCGGCCGATGTGGAACTGGCAACCTGGGAGCGCAAACTCGGCGGACGTCTGGTGACAATCATCGTCGAGGGGAATGTCGCGGATGTGAAGGCAGCGGTGGAGGCGGCGGCGTCCATCTCAAAAGCCAATGGTCATATTTTGGCTGCCAGCGGCGTCATCGCCGCGCCCTGTGAGGAGACCCGGAGGATGGTGAATCTGAGCGCGCAGCGCCTGGCGAAGAGGGATAATCAGATTTTTGCCGGATAAGTCTGGCTCATGTTTTGGGCGCTTACAAATGATTTTTTGCGCAAAAAGGCAAAATTTCCAGTCCGATTTATCCGGGTTAGGTTGCACAGTTGAAACAGCTGTAAGCGAATCAGGTTTTTTCAGACTGTTTTGTCGGGAACGGAAAGAAACAACTGCTGCCGTACCTTATGGGTGCGACAGGCAGATCATATAGAATAAAAACAAAAATAATGATTACAGGAAAAAGCCAAAGGAGGAAAAGAAGATGGCACAGGAAGCATTGGGAATGGTTGAAACCAGAGGTCTGGTAGCAGCGATTGAAGCGGCTGATACCATGTGCAAAGCGGCAAACGTAGTCCTGGTCGGGACGGAGAAGATCGGTTCCGGCCTGGTGACCGTGATGGTTCGCGGCGATGTGGGAGCTGTAAAGTCCGCAGTGGAGGCCGGCGCTGCCAACGCGGAGAGACTCGGCGAGCTGGTTGCCCAGCATGTGATCCCGAGACCGCACAACGACGTTGAGGGGATTCTCCCGAAAATCAAGTAGGATGTTCTGAAGAGAAAAGATCATTTGTAAAAAGTGATTGAACAGAGGAACGACTGCGCGTGAGTGAAAGAGAACCCATGGTGTGTTGTTTGTGCATGAATGGTTTGGAGTATTGTGACGGCCGACGGGACACGGCTGTTGCAATATCCTCACTCACAGACAAAGGTGTAAGTCGTGTGTAAGTCGTGACACCAGGGTCAAAATGAGTAAGATAAGAGATCTCTGTCGTGATTTTGGGATCCATGGGCGCCATATCTGTAAGGTGTAAGGACTTTTATCCCAAATATCATTTGTGGAAAATTGGAGCAGAACAGGATGAATGAGAAACAGATAGAAGAAATCACGCGGATGGTGCTGGATTCTTTGAAAAAAGAAACCGAACGCGGCAGCAGCTTTACCGTTCCGGTAGGGGTCAGCAACCGGCATATTCATCTGAGCCAGAAGGATGTGGAGATTCTATTCGGACCGGGGCATCAGCTGACAAAGAAAAAAGAGCTTATGGGCGGGCAGTATGCCTGTCAGGAGTGCTGCACGATCGTGGGGTTAAAACTCCGGGCGATTGAGAATGTCCGCGTGCTCGGCCCGGCCAGAAAAGCCACGCAGGTGGAAATCAGCAGCACGGACGCCAGAAAACTCGGTATCCGCGTGCCGGTGCGGGAGTCCGGCGATATCGCGGGCAGCGCATCCATTGCCATCGTCGGTCCGAAAGGAGCAATCTACTGCAGCGAAGGCTGTATTGTGGCGGCGCGGCATATTCACATGCCGCCTGCTGATGCGGCGGCCTGCAGGGTGAAGGATGGCGATTATGTCAGTGTAAAAGTGGACAATGAGAGAGGAACAACATTCCACCGGGTTAAAATCCGTGTGGATGAAAGTTTTACTCTGGAGATGCACATTGACACGGATGAGGCCAATGCCTGCGGAATCGGCACCGGCGACCGGGTGACTATCATCAGATGAGGAAAAAACAATGTTAATAGGAAAAGTGACAGGCAGTATCGTTTCCACGCGAAAGCAGGAGAATCTGATCGGCAACAAGTTTATGATCGTGGAGCCGGTCGGCATCATGGGCGCGGAGACAAAACAGATGGTTGCCATTGACAATATCGGGGCCGGTATCGGCGAGTACGTGCTGGTGGCGCAGGGCAGCGCGGCGCGCATCGGATGCGGGATGCCGGATGCACCGGTGGACGCGGCGATTGTCGGAATCATAGACGATATCGGAGAACTGGACAGATCGTTATGAAAATAGAAGAACTGAGCAGAATTCTGCGGGAAAGCGGGGTTGTCGGAGCAGGCGGAGCCGGATTTCCGACCTATGCGAAGCTGTCGAAGAAAGCTGACACGATTCTCATGAATTGTGCGGAGTGTGAGCCTTTGTTAAAGCTGCATCGCCAGCTCCTGAGTGAGCACACGCAGGAAATTCTGCAGGCCTTTGCCCTGATCGCTGAGACGGTGGGAGCGAAAGAGGCCATTATCGGAATTAAAAAAGAATACGCCGGCACAATCTGTGCCGTAAAAGAATATATACATACGTTTCCCAATATGCGGATTCATGAACTGCCCGGAGCCTATCCCATGGGGGATGAAGTGGTGCTGATTTATGAAACCACAGGGAAAACCGTGCGCCCGGGCGGGCTGCCCATCGAGCAGGGAGTGGCGGTTTTTAATGTGGAGACACTCTATAATGTGTACTGTGCAGTCTGGGAACAGCAGGGGGTTATCTCAAAATATGTCACGGTTGTGGGGGAGGTAGAGCATCCGGTCACCGTCCGGGTTCCTGTCGGCATGACGGTCGCGGAGGTGACGGCCATGGCGGGACATATCACAGCCGCGGATCCGGTTTACCTGCTGGGAGGTCCAATGATGGGTAATTTCGGCACGCCGGGACAGCCGGTGACAAAAACGACGAATGCTGTCATTGTGCTGGACCGGCAGCATCCACTGGTGTTAAAAAAGCAGAGCCGTTTTACCATCGATGTGGCCCGGGCGTCCAGTGTCTGCTGTCAGTGTGAAACCTGTACAGACCTCTGCCCCCGGCACAACCTGGGACATCCGATCCGGCCGCACCTGTTTATGCGGGCGTCGGCAAACCGGGATTTCCGGGATCTGGAACCGTTTCTGGACACGATGTTCTGCAGTTCCTGCGGATTGTGTGAGATGTACAGCTGCCCGCAGGGGCTAAAGCCGCGGAGCATGATTGCGGAGTATAAAAACGGACTTCGGAAAGAGGGCATCCGCCCGCCGGAGCGCACGGCAAAGCCGGTGCGGGAATCGCGGGAATACCGGAGAGTGCCGGAAAACCGTCTGCTGGGGCGGCTCGGACTGGAAAAATACGATGTGGAGGCGCCGCTGGATGATCAGGTGCGTGCGGGACAGAGAGTGAAGCTTCTGCTGAGCCAGCACATCGGAGCTCCGGCAAAGGCAGTTGTGAATGCGGGAGATTTCGTGACCGCGGGACAGGTTGTTGCAGCGGCAGCAGATGGTCTGAGTGTGAACATACATGCGCCCATAGCGGGCAAAGTTGCGGAAGTGACAGAGCGCTATATTGTGTTTACCACAGTGGGCGAGGTATAGCTTTTTAGTGTATAAATTTTGGTATATGTGATGCCTGGGTACTGTGTTATCTGGCGCCGCAGGGAGTTTAAAATAAGGCATTTTTAGCATAGGAATAATTATACATAGGATTCACCTGTCGAAATGGAGATAAAGCGGCGGCACAGGAGGAGAAAATGCAGCGAGCGATTGGAATGATAGAATTTAAGACGGTTTCCGCGGGAATCACCGCGGCGGATCAGATGGTCAAGACCGCGGAAGTGGAAATTCTGGAAGCGCAGACCGTCTGTCCCGGAAAATACATAGCCATTGTGGCGGGAGAATTAAGCGCCGTCAAGGCAGCGGTGGAGCGGGCGCGCGCGGCCCGGCCGGAGGAACTGATCGATGATTTTATCCTCGGCAATCCGGATGAATCCATTTTTCCGGCTATCTACGGTACCAGTCAGGTCAGCGAGGTAGCGGCGCTTGGCATCCTGGAGACCTACGATGCGGCGTCAATCATCGTGGCGGCCGATATCGCTGCGAAAACCGCCATTGTTCAGCTGATCGAACTGCGCATTGCCAAAGGAATGTGCGGAAAATCCTATATGCTGATCACCGGAGAAGTGGCGGCCTGTGAAGCTGCCATCGCGAAAGCAAGGGATTCTGTCGGGGAAAAAGGAATGTTTCTGGATTCCTCTGTGATCGCACGGCCGGATGCGCAGATCTGCAGAAAGATTCTGTAAGATAGAGGATAGAAAAAGATACAGACGAAGACACAGGAAAACTCAAATCAGTCCGTACAGAGCAGGAA
>JAJBTR010000153.1:0-4173 GCA_020860745.1 Lachnospiraceae bacterium
GTTGTGTGGAACTGTCATCTGTGACAGTTCCGAAGGTACAGGAATAAAAGTCCCCGGTCACGAGTAATTGGCTGGTACCGAGAGCAGCGTACGGCTGCGGATCTTTTACTTCTTGCAGGTAAAAGATTTTTTGTTTTATTCTCTGTATACTCATTATTATAAATTTGCCGTACCTATGCGGCAAAAAGGAGGACAAGTATGAAGAGGAAACAGTGGGTGGCATGGCTCGCAGCGGCAGCGCTGGCTGTGGGTATGCTGGCAGGATGCGGAAGCAGCAGCGATGATTCCGCAGCGACAACGGACACGGAGAGTGCGGCGCAGGAAGAGGAGGTTTCTGCGGAGGCGGAGACAGCCGGGACAGAGACAGAGGATGACCAGGCATTGGCAGATAATGTGGCAGCACTGATTGACGCGATCTATGTTCAGGAATGGACTGAGGACACGGAGGAGCAGTGTGCGGCAGCAAAGGAGGCATGGGACGCATTGACAGATGAGCAGAAAGAGCTGGTAGAGGGCGAGGAGGCAGATCCGGATTACTTCGGAAGAGATACCGGAGACGCGTCGCTGGATGATCCTCTGAATGCGGACGACATTGGAGAAAACGAGATTCTGGTTGTAAGCTTTGGAACTTCCTTCAATGACAGCCGTGCGGAGGATATCAAGGGAATTGAGGATGCGCTTCAGGAAGCATATCCGGACTGGTCTGTGCGGCGTGCATTTACGGCACGGATTATCATCAATCACGTTTTGGCGCGTGACGGCGAGTCCATCGATAATGTAGAGCAGGCTCTGCAGCGCGCAGTGGACAACGGCGTGAAAAAATCTGGTGATCCAGCCGACACATCTGATGCACGGCGCGGAGTATGACGAACTGGCAGAGGCGGTTGAGGAATACACAGACAATTTCGAGAGTGTTAAGATTGCGGAGCCGCTTCTCGGTGAAGTGGGCGACGATGCAACGGTGATCAACGAGGATAAAGCAGAGGTTGCTGAGATTGTGACAGCGGAGGCTGTTGAGACCGCCGGCTATGAGAGCCTTGATGCGGCGGCGGAAGACGGCGTGGCATTCGTCTTCATGGGACATGGAACTTCCCACACCGCGAATGTGACCTACAACCAGATGCAGACACAGATGGAGACGCTCGGTTATGACAATGTCTTCATCGGCACGGTAGAAGGCTACGACGGAACCTCCTGTGAGGAAGTGATTGAGAAGGTCGCGGCGGCAGGTTACACGAAGGTTGTTCTTCGTCCGCTGATGGTTGTTGCAGGCGATCACGCAAATAATGACATGGCCGGTGAGGATGAGGACTCCTGGCTGAGCATGTTTGAGGCATCCGGAAGCTTCGAGAGCATCGATACACAGATTGAGGGTCTCGGACGGATTGAGGCGATTCAGGAGCTTTATGTAGAGCATACAGCAGCTGCGATGGCTGAGTAAAGAATTCTTCTGGCATTGATATATTGACGGATACAGAAGGTGCCGTTAACCGATTTTAAGACAACCGGGGTAACACTCCGACAAAGTTGGCTTAAAATAGGATAACGGCACCTTTTGTATCCTGAACATAGATTGTAGTTGGTCTGTAATTACGAATTTGTCAGATAAGTTATGCGAAATTAAAAAAATAGTAAAAAAAATATAATGGATGCGTAGCTGTCTGTGTTATCCTAAATTTTAAGATGCAGATTTATAAATATTTCCGAGGGGGCAGATATGGACAGATTTCAAATTACCGTGGTTCGTAACGGAGTGGAAAGGAAGATTGAGGGAAAGGCGGGGGAGTCGCTTCTCACAGCACTTTCCGAACATGATATTTACCTCAGTGCGGCGTGCGGCGGAAAGGGCAGATGCGGAAAATGCGGCGTGCAGATGGTCAGCGGTGCGACGGAAATCAGGGAGGCTGATCGGCAGTTTTTCCACGAATCGCAGCTGGAGCACGGCATGCGCCTGGCCTGTGAATCGTATCCGCAGGGCGACTGCAGGGTTGTGATTGAGACCGGCGATGAGTCGGATTTCGAGATTGTGACGGAATATGCAGGGGAGGAGAGCGGCGCTGGTAACGGTGAAAATGGCGCGGCTGCTCATGAAGGCAATGGTGCAATCGACAAAAACGACCCGGTCAATGATGAGGGCAGAGAAATAACGAAAGAGTCTGAATATGATATCGCGGTTGATATCGGCACGACGACGATCGCGGTGAGCCTGATCGGGCGCGTCGGCGGAAAAGTCTGTAATACGGTGACACGCATCAATCATCAGCGGGCGTACGGCGCGGATGTGATTTCCCGGATTCAGGCGGCCAACGATGGGAAACTGGAAGAATTAAGCTGCAGCATCCGCATGGATCTGTATGAGAGTATGGGCAAACTGCTCTCCGGAGCGGGAGTGACCTTTTCACAGATCCGCAGAGTAGCCATAGCGGGAAATACAACGATGGGACATCTCCTGATGGGGTATCCCTGTGAAACATTGGGGGTTTATCCTTTTGACCCGGTGAATATCGAAACGACACAGATTTCTTTTGCAGAGTTGTTCAGCGCTGCGGCAGCGGAAACGGCGGACCAGGAGGGCGTCCTTCATTATGCGGGAGAAGAGATTGCGGTCATCCTGCTTCCGGGAATCTCCACTTATGTGGGCGCGGATATTGCTGCAGGGCTTCTGGTCTGCGGGTTTGATCACCGGGAGGAGGTTAACGTCCTGATCGACCTGGGAACCAACGGTGAGATGGCCATCGGAAACAGGGAGAAGATTCTTGTTACTTCTACGGCAGCCGGACCGGCGTTTGAGGGCGGAAATATCTCCTGCGGAATGGGAAGCGTCAGCGGCGCAATCTGCCAGGTGGAGATAAACGGAACCGATGTTTCATGTGAGACGATTGGCGGGAAAGCACCCCTGGGGTTGTGTGGTACCGGAGTGATCGAGAGCGCTTACGAATTGCTGAAGGAAGAATGGATCGACGAGACCGGTATGCTGGATGAGGACTATTTTGACGACGGGTTCCCTCTTGCGAAGACACCGGATGGGGAGGACATTTCCTTTTCCCAGAAAGATGTGCGGGAAATTCAGCTGGCAAAATCTGCTGTCCGGGCAGGGCTGGAGACATTGCTTTTACGCTACGGTGTGACGTACGATGAGGTTTTCCACGTATATCTGGCGGGCGGGTTCGGCTATCGCATGAACCTGGAAAAAGCAGCCGGAATCGGACTGCTGCCGGAAGAACTTCTGGACAGGACAGAAGCGGCGGGGAACAGTTCCCTGGGCGGTGCGGTGGAATACCTGACCGGGGAAGTTGCGGAGACGCGGATGGAGAAGATTATCGGGATTTCTGAGGAGATTCCGCTGGCGTCAGATAAAGATTTTAACCGGTTTTATACAGACTTTATGTTTTTCGAATAGGAGGAGAAGAGAATGGATCTGGCAGAGGCAATTGCCGCAAAAAAAGAAGAGTTACAGATACACCAGTTTGGCTTTATGACAACAGAACAGCTCAGCATACAGCAGGGCGTACGGGATCTGTGTGAGATGAATTCATGCGGGAGATATGGGAACAGCTGGTCATGTCCGCCGGCGGTTGGTACGCTGGAAGAATGCCGCGCGAAAATCATGCAGTATAAAAACGTATTCGTCTATACGACTAAGCATGATCTGGAGGATTCCTATGACTTTGAGGGGATGATGGCCGGGAAGGATGCCCATGAAAAAATCAGCGCCGGTGTCGTCGCTTACTTTAAGACGCTGGTACCGGGCGATAAGCTGATCCTGTCCGGCGACGGCTGCGGCCGCTGCGCCAAATGCGCATACCCGGACGCACCGTGCAGATTCCCGGGGGAAGTTTATCCGACCGTGGAGAGTTACGGGGTGGAGGTCTACCGGATGGCGCAGACATTACATATTAATTATATTAACGGGAAAGATACGGTTACCTATTTCAGCTGTATCATGTACTGATCTCTGATTTTTCCGGATAAAGGCGATTGTTTTATTGGTTTTTAAGAATTTTAAGCGCAAATAATTTTCCCTGTAAAAAAATTCAAAATAAATCAAAAATTTTTATAAGAAAGAATCCCTCCCGATAAGATATACTGTTTTTATCAAAAAAGGAGGGAATTGCTATGAGCACAATTCAGTACATTTCTACGTTTCTGCAAAAAGGACGCGCAAAGAATGTA
>JAJBTR010000153.1:4183-13336 GCA_020860745.1 Lachnospiraceae bacterium
GGTTCAGCAGGCACTGGATGAGAACGAAGACCCGAAGGTAATCTTAAACGAGGGATTGCTGGGCGGCATGATGATCATCGGCGAGAAGTTCAAAAACAACGAAGTTTTCGTTCCGGAAGTTCTTGTCGCGGCGCGTGCGCTGAATGCAGGCCTGACCATTCTGGAGCCGAAGCTGGTTGAAGTCGGAAACGAGCCGGTAGGCAAGGTTGTCATCGGTACCGTTAAGGGCGACCTGCACGACATCGGTAAGAATCTGGTTGCGATGATGTTAAAGGGTGTCGGCTTTGAGGTTACCGATATCGGTGTTGACGTACCGCCTGAGACATTCCTTGAGAAGGCAGAGGAAGTGAACACTGATGTAATCTGCATGTCTGCACTGCTTACGACAACCATGCCGAACATGGGAGCGACAATCGAGCTTCTTCAGGAGAAGGGCGTTCGCGATAATTACATCGTTATGGTAGGCGGAGCGCCGGTTAACGAGAAGTTCGCGGAGCAGATCGGAGCGGATTACTATACGCCGGATGCAGCTACCTGCGCAGAGGTTGCGAAGAAAGCCGTTCAGGAGAGATAAAAATCCTTTTCGGAGCAGTTTTCATGGCTTTGAAACGAGCCGTACAGTAACAGTTTTTTACAACTACATAAATGCCGATGTATGGTTCCTGCATTTGCTTAACAGGCAGAGGCGAGGATGAAAAAGGAATCCGGTGAGAATCCGGAGCAGTCACCACTACTGTAACGCGGACGGGCGATCAATAGACCACTGGCGAGAGCTGGGAAGGCGATTTGTCCGGATGAGGCGGAGTCAGGAGACTTGCCATAGATTGGAAAGACATATTTCCCGGGTGAGGGAGGTATGCTTTTTTATATCATAGGAAAATTCGTCCTATGATATAAAACACTCCGTGAGGATGCACACAGCTTTGCACGCTTGTTCACTAAGCTCGTACTACTCGCTAAGTGAACCAATGCGTCGCGCGTTTGGAAATATGTCGCTAATGCGACCGCGCTCGGCGCAAGAATGCGCTAAGGTGCATTCTATTTCATTTTCTATATTGTCCCGGCGTCAGGCCGGTATTTTTTTTGAATACGCTGGTGAAGTAGCTCTGGTTGTCGAAACCGACCGCGATGGCGATATCCAGAAGGGAATATTCTGTGTGGTCCAGCAACCGTTTTGCCTCCTCAATCCGGACCTGCGTCAGATATTCCTTAAAAGACAGGCCGAGAGACTGTTTAAAAATCCGTGAAAAATAGGAGGGATTCAGGTGCACATAGCCTGCCACCTCTTCCAGTGTCAGCGGAGAGGCAAAATTGGTTGATATATAGTTCATGGCGTTGCGGATGAGCCTGCTGTTTTCCAGGGCCGGCGGGAACATGCATTCCATAAAAGCAGTCAGAACCTCGATCATGGCGTAGCAGAGCTCATCAGTGGAGCGGTAGGTGTCCATACTCTGCATGAACTGGTTGTTCAGTGAGAAAATCTGGTTGGAAGCGGCGCCGTTTTCAAGTGCGGCGCGGGAAAGCAGGGAGCACAACTCGATAGACCGGTATTTTACCGTCGCCAGATCGTTGCCGGAAGATAAAAACACATATCCGAGCAGATCGTTTAAGACTGCACTTGCTTCTTTTACATTTCCCTCCTTTACCTTGCTGAGCAGAAGCCGTTCTTTGTCCAGCGGATACTGCTCTGCGCTGGCGGGAGTGGAGGTTTTGTACATCTGGATGGATTCGCTGATTTTTGCCTGCTGATGCAGCTTTTTCTGGTTGATGATAAACTGCTCCCGCGTGTCGTTGATGAGGTTAGACATGAGGAAGTAGATGAGACGGCTGATCTGTGTAACTTTTGCAGGTTCTACCTGAGGCATCTCAGCGGCGTCATCATACAGTTCCATCAGATCTTCCATGGTAAAATCCGGGTAACGTCTGCCCACATCCAGGACCAGTGTGGAATCCACCGGCTCCATAAGGAAAGGGCCGATCAGGATGGATCCGAAGAGGACTTCATGGTTAATCAGAGGAAACACAATATGGCTTAAGTTGGAATGGCACGAAAAAATGTAGGACGTTCCCAGATTCATGGCCCGTTTTCCGGCGGTGGCATGAATTTCCCTGCAGGTATCTTTGGCAGAGAGGTGGGAAACAACATGCTGGCAGTAAGTGCTTTTGGTGCCATAGTATTCCAGCACATTGCCGTCCTCGTCCAGCAACTGGATTGGCAGCTCAATGCAGCAGTGGAGCGCTTCGAGCAGATCGGTCATTTTTGATTTTTCGATAAAAGTATAAATGTAGGGTTCCATGGTGATTCCTCGTATGTATTTTTCGTTTATACCGAAACAGATAAATAACGGATATTCGTGTTTTAAAAGCGCGTAAATGTATGACCCGATTTGCGATTTTTTTACATTTTTATCAGTATAGCACAGAGAAAAGGCTATGTGGTAAAAAAAATAAAATAATCTGAAAAAAACTAAAAAACTGAAGCGTATGTACATAGTATACTTGTCTCACAATCATGATCCTATAAACAAATAAAGAAAGGAGAGTTGGTGTCCGCAGCGCCCGGTGAGCCGCGGATAGTGACGGGAAAAAAGTATGAAGCAAAACATGATGGAATGGGTAGACAAGACTCTGGCGGCGGAGAAAAAGCAGGGCTTTCTGGTTCTTTCGTTCCCGGCGATTCAGAAGATGGGGATTACGGTGAAAGAGCTGATCGCGTCCAGCGACCTGCAGGCGCAGGCGATGAAAATTGTGGCAGACGCAACGCCGGAGGCAGCGGCTTCCGTCAGCATGATGGATCTGTCCCTGGAGGCGGAGGCGTTTGGTTCGACGGTCCATTTTTCGGATGACGAGGTACCGACGGTGACCGGAAGCATTATCAATTCCGAGGAAGACGCGGATGCACTTCAGGTGCCGGAGATCGGCGCAGGCCGTACACAGATTTATATTGACGCGATCGAGAAAGCGGTAAAACTGATCGACGACAGACCGGTATTTGCCGGTGTAATCGGACCGTTCTCCCTGGCAGGAAGACTGATGGATGTCTCGGAAGCGATGATCTACTGCTATGACGAGCCGGATATGGTACATACGGTTCTGGAAAAAGTTTCAGATTTTATTATTAAATATATCAACGCATACAAGGCAGTTGGTGCGAACGGCGTTCTTGTGGCGGAGCCACTGGCAGGTCTGCTGTCCCCGTCCCTTGAGGAGGAGTTCTCCTGCGATTATATGAAGAAAATTGTGGAGGCGACACAGACGGATGACTTCCTTGTAGCATACCACAACTGCGGCAACTGCACGGTCCAGCAGATCAACTCCATCACACAGAACGGCTGCCGTATGCTTCACTTCGGAAACGCGATCGACATGGCGGATATGATGCCGAAGATTCCGGCGAACATCGTCGCTATGGGCAACATTGATCCGGCTGGGCAGTTCCGCAACGGGACGCCGGAATCCGTGAAGGAAGAGACGATAAAGCTGATGGAGAAGTGTGCTTCTTACCCGAACTTTGTTCCGTCTTCCGGATGCGATATCCCGCCTCTTTCCAACTGGGATAATATCCAGGCGTTCTTTGACGCGTTGAACGAGTTTTATGCAAAATAAAATTTAGATTTGGATTTATCAGGGACGATTGTGAAGTGCCGACGAGTTATTTTGCTGCGGAGGTGTTTCATAATCGTCCTGTTTTTGTTATAATTCCTAAAAAATGGTGCCAGGCGTTTATACTCTAAAAAGTTACCAGAATGTTATTGTGTATGTGGGACGGAGATTGCAAATGGTTGGGGGAAGGGCTGTTCGGATGAAATGTATCGTTCCTCTGACAACGGAATGGAGTGTGCTATGGTTTGCCAGCGAATTCGCTATTTTTTAAGCGCGGCGCAGGAAGGAAGTTTTTCGAAAGCTGCCGCTAAGATGTATGTGTCTTCCCAGGCGCTGACGCGCCAGATCCGGCTGATGGAGGAGGAGCTGGGCGGAGATCTGTTTGACCGCTCTTCCCGGGGAGTGCGTCTGACTGTGTTGGGGGAGGAGGCTTACCGCCGGTATCTGGCGATTGATCAGGAACTGATACGTGCGGAGGAGGAACTTAAGGCGAGAGCTGCAGAGTCTAAGAAGCGAATCAACATCGGAATTTTTTCGGCGCTCCCGCAGGAAACGCTGGTGACGCCGTTGATTTCGCTGATGCTTGGGACCTATTCGGATTACCAGATTAACCTGAATCTGGTGGAGCTGGCGGAGGGCAGGTCATTATTAATGCAGGGAAAAATTGATCTTCTGCTGACCAACACTCACGAGGAGGATGACTGGGGATCCTGCAGGATGCTGTGTCTCGAAAAGCATCCGGTGCAGGTGATTGTTTCTCTTTATCATCCTTGGGCGGTGAGACAGGAGATTACAAGAGAGGACATGCAGCGGGAGACTTTTCTGAAGATGAAGATGGATACGGGACATTACACGGTTCCGGCGGAGGAAAGCTTTTATAAAAATATTCCCTGCAGACAGATTCAGGAGGTGGGGAATTTCCAGACAATGTTCGCTTTGCTTCAGCAGGGCGAGGCATTCGCTGTCTTTCCCCGCGCATATGTCTATATGGATCAGGCAAAAATGAAGTATTTTGATTTCCCCGGGAGGGAGTTCTGGTTTTATGCTGCATTGCTCTACAACCCGGCAGGGAGCCATCATGAGCTTGATAAGATTGTGGATGAAATTATGGAAGAGATGAAACCTTAAGTTTCAACCAGTGAAAAAAAGAACTGCTATGCGTATTATCCTTTTTGTGCTATTCTTTTTATAAGTTACCGAACGGTTATTATTGGGTGCGGGTGAAACCCGCAAGCACAGAAAGAGAGGATGGCAGTATGCAGACAAGAAGAGAAGCGTTGCTGGCTTTATTGCGCGGGGAGAAAGCGGAGTTTATCCCGGAAGTTTATTCTACGATGAAGGATGTCGTATTCCCGGGCGATCGTTACATTGACCTGGAGAATTTTGACCCCTACGGGACAGGTGTTGACGCCTGGGGCGTGCTCTGGACGAACCAGGGACCGAACCCGCTGGTGGACGGCAACACTGTGGCGAAAAACTACAAGATGTTCGACGACATGGATGAGTGGAAAGATCATGTAAAGTTTCCTCCCATTGATTATATGCCGATGGCAGATATTTTTGGAGGCATGTGCGCAGGAATGCATGTAAATCCCGAGGAGGATGTGGTGAGCTGTCTGATTCTCTCCGGTACGTTTGAGCGGATGAATCAGCTGATTGGTATGGAAAACGCGCTCTGCTCTTTTTATGAGTTTCCGGATGAGGTGCATGAGTTTTTCGACGCCATGTGCGAGTATAAGTTAAAGTGCATCGATTATGCCGTGCAGTATCTGCACCCGGACTGCATCCACATGCATGACGACTGGGGCACGAACAACAATATGTTCTTCTCACCGGATTTGTGGAGAGAGTATATTAAGCCCTGTGAGGAGAAATATGCGCAGCGGATTCATGAGCACGGATGTCTCTACATTCATCATTCCTGCGGCTATATTAAGCAGATTATCCCGGATCTGATCGAGATCGGCGTGGATGTGCTGGAGCCTTTGATGGTAGAAAATGATGTGGATGATGTGATGAAAAAATACGGCGGTCAGATCACTATCATGGGCGGACTGAATAACCGTATCATTGACAGCCCGGAAGCGACGGAGGAGGATATCCGCACTGAGGTTCGCCGCGGTATGGATGCTCACTGCGGGCAGGGGAGATATATTCCTTACTATATTCCGGCGGTGGAGAAGAACTGGCTGATTTACATGGATGAGGTGAACCGCTATGGGGCGGAGATTTACAAAAAGTAATTGAAAATTGTCTGATTGCTGCGGCATCCTGGCTTTGACCGGGGTGCCGCTTTTATAGTGCGCAGGGGTGCGTAAGGAATATGACAGCTGTGCTGTCCGCACCCCGCGCGGCGAGTATGAGGCAAAAGTTGCCTCATACTCGATCCGTGTAACTTTTCCTGCCATTTAAACCGCAGGCAGTTTTTCTTCTACAATAGAGAATCTATCTTCGAAATCTTTACATTAAAGATTTGACAGAAAAGTCAAAAAAATAATATACAGTGTGGAATGCGGTTCTGTATAATGATATCAATATTTATTGACAGAGATTGAATGGAGAAAAACCATGATCGGAATCGGTATAGATACAGGAGGCACCTGTACAGACGCAGTTGTTTACGATTTGGAAAAAGAGGAAATACTGGCGTCTACGAAATCATCGACGACCCATGAAAAACTGGAGAAGGGAATCGGGGAATCCCTGGGGAAACTGCCGCGTGAATTGGTGGAGCAGGTTTCTTACCTCGCTCTTTCCACTACATTGGCGACCAATGCCTGCGTGGAAAACCGGGGCGGACGAGTCTGCCTGGTTTTTATCGGTGTGAGCATAAAGACACTGCAGGAAAACTACGAGTCGTACGGCTTTGAGGGAACCGCGGATATGCGATTTCTGGACGCGGATCCGTCAAAAGGGATGGAACCGGATTGGGAGGCATTTGAGGCGATGATTCCGGAGATCCTGGATGGATATGACAGCGTGGCGGTCTCGCAGTTTCTGCCGCGGGAGAATAACGGGGCATATGAAAAGGAAGCGCGGCGCAGGCTGAAGAAAAAAAGTGCGGAGCAGGCAAATAGCAGCGCGGTGCAGCTGGATAGAAAAACTGCACATATAGAAAGAAACAGGATTACGGTCGTCTGTGCGTATGAGATTTTCAAGGATGTTAATGTCATCAAGCGGGGAGCCGGCGCTTATCTGAATGCGCGGCTGATCCCCGTGATTGAGGAATTTTTTGCGGCGGTGCATCATGTGCTGGACGATATGGGGCTTTCATTTCCGCTTCTGATCATGCGCAGCGACGGGAGCCTGGTGTCGGAGGAGTATTCCAGAAACTATCCGGTGGAAACGCTGCTGTGCGGTCCGACCGCCAGCGTGAAAGGCGCGATGCACCTGGCGGGGGAGGAGCAGGCTGTACTGATCGACATGGGCGGTACAACCAGCGATATCGCTCTTGTGAAGGGTGGCGTGCCGAAGACCAACCCGGACGGTGTCAGTGTAGGAGGCTGGCAGACGTTTGTGCGTGGGATTGAGATTGATACCTTTGCCCTTGGCGGAGACAGTCATGTCACTTACCATAGCAGGACGCTGATGCTGGAGCCGGAGCGGGTGATGCCGATTTCAACATTGGCAGATCAGTATCCCGATGTCCTGGCAGCGGTGGAGGCCTGTGCGAATCGTTACAATGGCAGTGCCAGACCGCTGTATGAGCATCTGTTATTGCAGAGATCGCTGTCGGGAAAGGAATCGCGTTATACGCCGCAGGAACGCGAGGTGTGTGAAGTCCTTACAACCGGGCCGAAAAGCATCGGTGAGACCGCGGAACTGCTCGGTATTGATGTCTACCAGCTTGACACGGAGCGGCTGGAGCGGGAAGGAATTTTGTTGCGCAGCGGATTTACTCCTACGGATGCGATGGTATTAAAAGGGGACCGGACCGGGATGGCGCATCCTGAGGAAGCCGCCGAAGCGGCTCGCTGCGCCGCCGCGTTTATCGCCAAGTGCACCGGCAGAAAGGCGGAGCAGGCAGCAGAGGTAGCGGATGAGGTATACCGTCTCGTGCGGGAGAAACTTTTCTGCAATCTGGTCCGCATTCTGTGGAAGGATGGGCATGAGGGAAAGCGTAAGCTTATTGTTCCGGGTGAACTGGAAAGCTTTGCAAAAGATGCGTTTGCGGTGGAGTACGATGGAGAGCAGCAGGGATTTTACCGAAACACCTTTTCCTCACCCGCAGTTCTCCTTGGCGTCGGCGCGCCGGTTCACGTTTTCCTGGACGATGTGGCGCGGGCGCTGCACACGGCGGCGCATGTTCCGGCCCATGCCGGTGTCTCCAATGCGCTGGGGGCACTTCTTGGGGATGCCTGTGTCTATGAGACCGTGCATGTCCGCGTGGAGTATGAGATCAGCCAGTGGGATGAGGAAGGGGAAGTGTATACTGTATATGGCGACTGGAAGGAGGTATTCGATAATCTGGATGACGCTGCGCTCCGCGCGGCAGAGATTGCCGAATTCCGCGCGGAGAGAAAAGTCCGGGAATGCGGTGCGGTGGAGATCACATCGTTGACGCACCAGGTGAAGAGAAAAAAATTGACTACTAATCTTTGCACGATTCTGCAGGGGGCGGATGTGACGGCCTGCGCGAGAGGGAAATTTTACTGAATAATGCGGCAGTGCGAATTACTGGATATAAATGTTTAATGTTGTTTACAAACGCTGTCAATCAGAACGTGGGTTTCCATAAACAAGCTAATAATGTTATCAGAGCCTGTAATACAGATTGTTGCGCCGAGCAGATTCAGCAACGAGGACTTCCAGATTATACAACTCAAGGAGAAGAGTAAACTGCAAAACAAGGCGCAGAGAAGCAAATACTCCATTCAAATATGGAACCGGATTCCCTTGCACCGATGATGGGCTTGCCTTTGATGTGCACAAACTCTAAGATGGCGATAGCCATTGCGCTGCAGCCAATCGTGCCAAGGGATTTTGTATCCGCCAGTATCAGTATTTGCCACCAGCAGCGTGCCATCTTCCATCTCGACAAAATCATGGTGATATCCGGAAGGTATATTAATTTCATTATAGATACGCCCGGTCAAATCTATCTCATAAAAACCACTGACATAATATGGCTGCGTAACCTGACGTTCTGTGCCAATCAGATAGTGCCCGTTGTTCAATCTCTGCATCTGCCATTGCATTGCGACTGTAATAATCCATCGGGTGTCTCCATTATTGTCTATTGCGGCAGGCCAATCCCGCAGGGCAGAACTGTAAAATAAAACTCTTTTTGGTCTGTATTGAGGGTCTCGATTCAGGCTCAGCACATGAGGTTTTTCCCCATCAGGAATTTTTGTGAAAATCTGCAGTTCTTTTTTCCGACCGTTCATCTCCAGAATAACGGAGGTCTCTGTGTCGTCATACAGGCCCAGAACAGGAACCCGTTGCATTTCATCACCCGGAAATGTTTTGCTGAATGTAGTGTCTTCATCTTTTCCGCAAACAGTAACAGTAATCGGCGCTTTCTGGGAATTATGAAACATAACCATCGCG
>JAJBTR010000190.1 GCA_020860745.1 Lachnospiraceae bacterium
GTATTTAAGAGGCTTGCCTCCTGGATTTCAATTTCCACGTCCAGCTCATCCTCAATCTGGGAAATCATCACGATCATTTTCATTGATTCATTGGACAAATCCTCGCGGATATCTGTCGCCATGGTAAGCTCTTCCTCATCCACACCGTACGCCTCCGCTGCGCAGGCGATGATCGCACGGTCAATCTCATCTTTCGGCGCGCTTCCCTCAGAACCCGATGCTGCTTTATTGGAAGAGCCCGCTTCGGATGCGACAGGATTTTCCTTATTCTCTGCCTTACCGGATACAGAATTATCCACGGATTCCGAAGAAGAATCTGCGTTTGAATCAGCAGCCTGGGATGTTTTCTTCAAAGGTTTTATATCCGGCATTTTTCTGAATTCATTGCCTTCTTCCAGCTGCCACACAACCACTTTCACATCTTCATCCTGTATAATCAGCGGAACAGCGGTCACTTCCTCCTGTTTTACCAATGTTGCGAACTCATCATAACGATTATAATCTACATAAAGCAGAGACGTACTCACCGGATCTGCCCCTGGTACCGCTATTTCGATGGCAAAATAATCGCCATGTGCATTTCTGAAATCCGGATCTCCGAAAGCACCTTTTGTGGGAAGAGCCTGCTTTACAACTCCCTTCATATTGGAAAGATCTACCCATTCCGTATCCAGTCCGCCGCATGAATTACAGCAAAGATAAGGGGGAAATTCGATATGTCCGCAGGAAAGACATCTGCGCCCCAGAATGACATTTTCCTCCAGCGCGTCATAATACTTTTTCGTTATCGGTTCCAAATCATATTTTGTCATGACATCCATCTCCTCCACTCCTCAATGTTTTTCCAGCATAATATTCAGCAAATTCTGAGCGCCGCCGAATCCGCGAAGCATTGCATGCTTTACCTCATGGTTCACCTGAGTCGCTCCCGCGTCGCCCCTCATCTGATGAACCGCCTCGTACAGGTCATGAAGTCCGGAAGCTCCCGCCGCATGACCGTAATGGCAGCGTCCTCCGTTGGTATTTACCGGGCGGTCTCCGTCATAAGCGATGCGTCCCTCTTTTACATACTGCCAGCCCTCGCCTTTCGGCAGATATTCACAGATCTCAGCTGCCAGCATCTCTGACTGATTGTAAAAATCATTCGCAAGGAACAAATCCATATCCGCTCCGGTCAGGCCGGTCAGTTCTTTCATCTGGCGATAGGAATTCGCCGTGGCTTCTTTTTCCAGGCGCGGCGTTGAGTTTTCCAGGCAGGAGTGGCCGACGCCGAGGATCTCGGTCGGGTGGTCTGTGTACTGATAAGCCATCTCTGTAGGGCACACGATCACAGCTGCTGCTCCGTCTGTACGCTGTTCAAAATGCGCTCCGCGCATATATTTTCCGATAAGTGGATTAAATTTCGAGTGAAGATATTCGTACTCGGAATCCATACCGCTCTCTGCGGCTAATTGCGCGTATGTCTTCTGCGCAATCGTACTTAACGGGTTTAAAACCGCAGCACGTCTGCAATGAATCGTGAGCTGCGTCATAAATGCATCCACATCCTCCGGGCTGATCTGGTTTTCGTCTATATAATCATCCAACCAGGATTCTGCGTTAAACGGCAGTGCGCCTCTGGTAAACAGCGTATAATTCCGGGGAACGGTGGAACACAGCGTCTCATGGAACATCGCATCCGTCCCAAACCGCCGTTTCGTTAATACCTTTGTCGGATACGCAATGGAGTAAGGCATCTCTATACACCCGCTTAATACCATATCATACTGGCCGGAAGCTACGATCTGGACCGCAGTTTCCAATGCCACATATCCTGTTGCGCATGCCTCGCTGTGATGAATGGAGCCTTTTCCTTTCATTCCAAGCCAGTTTGCCACATGCATATTGGGAGTGGCAAAGTTGCTGGTCCACCCGGGACCAGCCTGTCCGTGCACAAAAAATTCCACATCTTTTCCGGTTATCCCAGCATCCCGCATCGCGTCCCTGGCCGCATAGGCAAATAACTCTGCCTCATTCATGCCATCCACCGCCGGATCGTCCAATACGCGGACAAAAGGGGTGGCGCCAACGCCGATAATGGATACGCTGCGCGTGTATGGTTTCAATTTCGGAATATTATCGTTAAAACTCACTTTCTTTTCCTCCTCTTTCTTTGATAGTTACATTGTAGCAGGGATTCCTTACCACGGATTCCCTACCCAAAAAGAAATTCTATCCCGTTTTTCTACACAAATGGCGAAACGGGCGGAAATTCCATTGTCAGAGCAAATGCTTCTGCCCCATCAGAAATCCCGCGCAAATACAGGGTATTTTCTGCACAGGCATACTGCAGATCTACCCGCTGACCCTCTTTCAGCTCTCGGCTGTACTGCACCCACACTTTTTTCGGAATCCGTAAGCGGAACACGGAATCTCCCGGAAGGCTCTCCGCCCAATCCAGATAATGTGTATTGTTTAAATGACCATTCCGGTCAATCTCCTCCGGCCGCACAATTCTCTCCCGGTGAATATAATCTGCCTCAGGAAAAGACACCCTCATCTTCGGCAAAGCCGGTTCTCCGTCAAGCGCCACAATCGGTATTGCACCGATCTTAGGAGAGGACGCAGCGGCTGTCCGGCGCTGCTGATCCATTAAAATAAACAGTGAGGAAGCACAGGCCAGCGGTTTTCCGTCCGGCGTATAGAACGCATACCTGCGGGTATACATCATGGCTTTGTTTTTTCCCGGCCAGATACGGCAAAGGACCTTCATCCCCTTTTTCGGAATTTCCTCAATTTCAACAGAAGTCCATGCAATCACCCAGATTTTTCCCTCTTCCTGTAATTCTTCCCGGCTCAGCCCATAAGCACTGAGATGACTTTCTGTCATAGTCTCCATCACCCGGGCCAGATTACCGATCCGCATCATTCCATATTCATCTGTCATTTCATCTGTTACCGTTATGATTGTCTCAAAAACTCCCTGCGGACAATCCGCCGTATATTCCGGAAATCCCATGCTGTCTCCTTCTTTACTCAAAATCAAATCCTTCCCACACCGGTCTGCCGCTATACCGTTTCGCTTCTTCCTCTCCGCTCAGGACACGAATTGCACCGGACGCCAGCGCTTCCGTCTCAAAACTGCCCGGGTAAACATAGATCGGCGCAATCCATGACAGGTCATCTTTCAGCTGAGCTACCAGCTCTTTATCATTGGCCAGTCCGCCCGTCATCAGAATGGCGTCCACATCTCCCCACAGTGCGCCAGCCATCATGGAAGCCCACTTTACCATGGTATACTCCATCGCATCCAAAGCAAGCTTTGCCATCTTATCTCCCGCCGGTATCATCTCATTTCGTATCTTTCTCACATCATCTGTTCCAACCAGAGACATCAGGCCTCCGGTGCGGGTTGCGAGTTTATTGACCTCGTCTATTGTCATGCCGCGCTGTATCAGAGTCATGACATCGTCAATACACAGGTCTCCGGCACGGTTTGGCGAGATCGGTCCCTGCCCGTCGCCGATTCTGGTCTGGTCAATCGCCCTGCCTTTGCGATGCGCACCGATACTGGTACCCCCGCCCATATGCATAATGACGTAATTGCACTCCTCATAACGCTTTCCCATGCGTTTGCTGTGATGAATGGCTACCTGCTTCATATTCAGCGGGTGTGCATGGGAAGGACGGTATAATCCTTTTACACCGGTCATACGTGCTTCGTCACTCAGTTCATCCGTGCTCATGGGATTTACAAAATAAGCCGGCACGTTCAGATCATCTGCAATCTGTTTTGACAGGACTATCCCAAGGGTCGCCGCGTGGTGGATGTTTGCCGCATCATGGTAAGCATGATCATAAGCAAGTTCATCAATCAGATAGGTACCGCCTGCACAGGAGTACACGCCCACGCCCCTGCCGGATACCGCGTCGATTGTTGTCAGATCAATGTCATTTTCCGCCAGCATCTTCATGATTTTCTGCTTGCGCAGAGGCGCCTGTTCTCCGAATGTGGCACAACCGTCAAACTCTCCCGGCAACGTATCCACATTGAGATCAAGTATAATCTCTTCCCCCTGCACCACGCCGATTTTTGTCCCGGTGGAGCCGGGATTTACGGTCAAAATAGTAAAGTCTTTCATGCTTTCTTCCCTCATTTTTTTCTGAAAATTTTTATTCTGCGTTCAGCAGAAACCAATGATTTCCTTTTTTGCCCGAATGCAGCAGGCGCTTATTCCTGATATCCGGCCATCACACTGCAAAATGCCACATTATCATAGATCCGTTCCTCCGTATCGCCCCTGGAACAATCCAATACCGGTTTGCCGAATCCCTGATAGATCGGACCATAGCTGTGTCCCGGTGCAAACTGCTGAATCAGCTTTGTCGCGATATTGCAGGCTGCCGCGTCCGGGAAGACCAGAACATTCGCTTTTCCCGCCACAGCGCTCTCTCTCTTCACTTTTTTAGCTGCTACACGCTGTACAATCGCCGCATCCGCCTGAAATTCCCCGTCTATTTTTAAATCGGGTCTCTGCTGCTGAGCCATCTGAATTGCCTCCCTTACACGGAAAACGGAAGGACTGTTGCCGCTGCCGTCGGTGGAATAAGAAAGGAAACCGCAGAGGGGCTCTTTCCCGCTTAATGTCCGAAAGGTATCACAACACGAAATAGAGATACCGGCCAGAATTTCGGCGGACGGCTCAGTATTGATCGCTCCGTCGGACATACCGAAGATATTTCCCTGCTCTCCCTCGTAACCATCTATCTCCATGATCAGCATCCCAGAGGATGCTTTTACGCCAGGCGCCAGCCCCAGCGTGCGCTGAGCCGCCATTACAAATTCCAAAGTCGTCGTATCAAGGCCGCCGAACGTGCAGTCCGCGTCGCCCACCGCCTCCATAACAAGAGCTACAAAAAGAGGGGCTTTCATTCTCTTTGCCACCGACTTTTTGCTGAATGCCCGGGGCGTAAGCTCTCCGTATTTCTCCAGAAGCTCCGCCTTGTATTCCTCATCCGAGGCATCCACAATACGCACTCCGGACAAATCGATCTCATTTTCACTTGCCACCTGTCTGCATATCTCCGGGTCACCGACAAAAATAATGTCCGCCAGGCCGTCCGCAGCTGCGCGCACGCATGCCCTCATCATACTGGGATTCGTACACTCCGGCACTACGACACGCTTTTTGTTCGATTTTGCTTTTTCGTATATATGATCTATAAATGCCATATTAGATTCTCCTTTTTTCTTTTAACGAAGACACCCCTGCAATCAATGCATGATCCAGGGGTGTTCCTCATGAATAGGGTAAAGTAGCCGGATCAGCCTGCTTTTCCAACAAATTTATCACTGGACAAAGCCATAAATACAAGACCTATAGCCAGGCAGATAATATCAAAGATATACATGGTATTCGCACTGGCAAAGAATCCGGTCATCATAACTCCAACACCCGCACCGGCTTCAAACATAAATCCAATTACCTGGTATCCGGATGTATAATCCCAACGGCCGTATTTTGTCGCCACGTAAGACGGAAGCAGGTTGCAAAGCGCTCCCTGCGCGATAAAAATGATAACCGTGCAGATCCAGCAGAAAATGGCGCCTTTCGGCATAAACAATGCCACAACAAATCCAATCAGTATCATGATGAAATAACCGACAAAAGCTTTTTTCGTGCCGATTTTCTGATCGAGCAGGCCAAACAGGAAACTGCCGATAATTCCCATCACACCGCCTACGGCAAATAACCTTGTGGCAAACGTATATTCATATCCATAAGCCATCATGGAGGTAATTGCGGATGCGATATAACTCATAACAGCCATAAAGGCAAACGCGGACCCCAGGCCGATAAACCAGGTATTTTTATCCGCAAGTACTTTTTTCAGCGTAAACGGGCTCTTATATTCCTGCATCTGTTTTGAAATATCCGCTCCGCTTGCCGCATAGGATGTGTCTCCATCCGGATACTCTCCCGCTTCCTCCGGTGTATTTTTCACACACACAAGCCCAATTACAGCAACCACAATCAGAATCACAGCGATCACTGACATTCCGCCGCCCAGTCCTATCGCGCCAAGCAGCTTCGGCATAACGGGAACATACACAAAATTCATCGCCACAATCGCCATCGTTGTAAAACCGAGGACGACGCCTTTTTTCGTCGGCCACCAGTTGGCTGTCAGCGTCATTCCGCCGTTCTTCTCATAACCGCCGCCCAGGAATCCAAGGATAAGGATTACAACCAGAAAAACGGGAAGGCTTTGTGTACTGCCGAATACAAAAAGTAAAGCAGCGGAAATAAATAAGGTGATTACGGTCAGATTTTTAGCTCCGATTTTCCGGATTGTCCTGGCCAGCACCAGCACACCGACTGCTTTCAGGATACATCCGATTCCGGATACAATGTTCAGAATACTGACATCCCAGCCCCGGATCTCGGAGAACATCGGGAACACCGTATTATTGTTTCCACCGATAATACAGGTTCCGATCAGCAGAAGCATTGCCGTGTAGAGCATCATGCCGATCTGTTTTGGTCCGTACCATTTTGAATTCGGATTCATTTTGACTTCTTTCTTCATTTTTTACCTCTTTTCTCCTTTGATTCTCTAATATGCGCTGGGGTGCGTAAGGAATATGGCAGCTGTGCTGTCCGCACCCCGCGCGGCGAGTATGAGGCAAAAGTCGCCTCCTACTCGATTAAAGTTTATGCTAAGCATTTACACAGTACGTAAAGTCTGATGACTAACGAACCACATACGTTGTATGCAGTAATTCATGTGCCTTAGCGCTTCCCGGTTTATCCAGATAGTCTTTGTAGAGCGCTTTGATCTCCGGATTCTCGTGGGACTGACGCAGGTCATTACTCTCATCGTTGCGATACAATGCCGCCGCCCGTTCCTCCGGGACATTCTTCATAGCACGTACTGCAGCCGGCTGATGAGGCTGGCCGCCGCCGTTCACGCAGCCACCGGGACACGCCATAATCTCCACAAACTGGTAATCCGCTTCACCGGATTTGATTTTTGTCAGTAAAGCATTTGCATTTGCCAGCCCGGATGTCACGGCTACATTCACTTTTCTGCCGCCCAGATCTACAGAAGCCTCCTTGATGCCGTTCATCCCCCGCACCGCAGTAAACTCCAGCGGCGGCGTTCCCTTGCCGTTTAACACTACGGACGCTACCGTGCGCAGAGCAGCCTCCATCACACCGCCGGAAGCCCCGAAAATCACTGCCGCTCCGGATCCCAGACCCAGCGGGCTGTCAAATTTGCTTACAGGGTTCATCGCTTCCAGCTGAATCTCCGCATCTTTCAAAAGTTTTGCCAGTTCGTTTGTCGTGATTACGATGTCTACATCCGGCAGACCGGCGCCGGCCTCATCGTCCCTCGTAATCTCAAACTTCTTTGCCGTACAGGGCATAACACTGACCATGACAATCTTTTCTTTTGGGATCCCCTCTTTCTGTGCGATATAGGATTTCACAATAGCACCCTGCATCTGATGCGGGGATTTGCAGGTAGAGATATTTTCCAGCATATCCGGATAAAAATGCTCCGCGTATTTCACCCAGCCCGGACAGCAGGATGTGATCATCGGCAGCACGCCGTCATTCTGGATACGGTTCACCAGCTCGTTTCCTTCTTCCATGATGGTCAGATCCGCCCCGAATTTGGTATCATATACCTTATCAAATCCCATCCGGTGCAGCGCTTCTGCAATCCTTCCTTCCACATCCACGCCAATCGGAAACTCAAAATCCTCACCCAAAGCCGCGCGGACAGCGGGCGCTACCTGAACCACCACATACTTGTCCGGATCCTCCAGCGCTTTTTTCACTTCTTCTGTCTGATCTTTTTCTGTCAAAGCCCCAACCGGACATACCGCAACACACTGTCCGCAGTTGACACAGTTCGCCGCCGCAAGCCCGGCCGGAGATGCCGGAGCGATCACGGTATCCAATCCGCTTCCCGTAGCCGCGATTGCTGAAACCGCCTGCATTTTTGCGCATACGTTGATGCAACGCTTGCAACGGATACATTTATTATTATCTCTTACCAGAACCTTTGACGAGAGATCCAGAAGTTCGATTTTCTCCTCCGGGAGCTCAGGCTCGTCAGTAAATCCGTACTCATGCAGGAGCTCCTGCAGCTCGCAGCTTGTGGAACGCAGACAAGTCAAACATGATTTATTGTGCTGCGCCAGAATTTTAGCCAGCGCTTCTTTCCTTGCCGCAATCACAGCCGGCGTTCTTGTCTGGATCTCCATCCCATCCTGAATCCGGGTCGTGGAAGCATTGACAATCTCTCCGTTTGCTTCGGCGACGCAGACGCCGCTCTCATCGATATCCATCACGCCCTTCAGATAATACAGCGTAGGGATTGGCTGATTTAAAAACTCCCGCTTAAACTTCATTGTCTCAAAGGAAGCATCCAGGATGGTGATTCCTTTTTTCATCGAATATTCATATCCATTGATCCTGATCGTCACATTTCCCATCATCTAAACCTCCTCTACACGTAATATTCTTCCACATGTCCCTCGGGGATCTCGTATCCTTCCGGACGTACCGGATACCGCCACATGGGAATGTCTTCCGTAAACAGCTCCATCTCACCGTCCGCGCCCTGACGGATATTAATCCACTTCAGTCAATTCTTATTGTCTGTCTCAGGGAACTCTTTGCGGTAATGGGGGTACATGATGCCTCGCGTTTCCTCTCTCATGGCAGACGCGCGGAAAATCATCTCCAGTGCCAGAATCGTATCGGCAGCTTCCAGGCATTTCGCCAGTGTATGCGGATCATCCGCCGTCAATTCGGGAACAATCTTTCTCATTTCCTGAATATCGTCCAGCACCTTCTGAATACTATCATTATCCTTTGTGACCGCATATCTGACATCAAAAATATAGCGCTCTATCTGATCAAAAATCTCCTTTGGCTTCCGATTCGTATTCCGGTGCAGAGGAGCATAGATTTTTTCTTTTAACGCTGCTACCTGATCCAGATTGATTTCATCAAATTCCGCATCCGCTGCGTAGGGAGCCACGCTGTCGCCCGCCATCATACCTGTGGTTGCCGCGTTCCCGAGCCCGTCGCCTCTGGTCCAGCCAAAATAAGCACATCCCTGGGTGGTCATTTTACCGGTAACCCAAAGTCCTTCGACATTTGTCTTCATGTCAGTATCTACTTTTACCGGTTCTACCTGGATTACAGTCTTAATTGTAGTCTCCGGCTGTTTCCCCACATCACCGGAAGTGCGTGCTGTTTTCATAAAGACATGCTCTTCCCAGGCCAGCTTATCCCGGAACATACGCTGTGTGCTTTCATCCATGTCAGTTCCGCCGATCATCAGACGCACCTCATCTGGTTCCTCCAGATTCACCCACAGAGGTCCGTTGCCGTCCGACACTTCTTTTACCATGGCCTCCACCAGTGCCGGCGTCACTTCCCACTCCTTATGGCCGATATAATGCTCGGTCAGATTCCTGCCGTTTTTATTCTGGATCATATTAAATCCGCCGTAAATCGGCGTATTGGTCTTTTTAAATACAACATCAACCTGAGTAGAAAACTCCACATTTGCCATGACAGCGCCCACCCGGTAGGCAGCTCCCACGCCGGTTCCGTATCCCATAAACTCCAGACCGATCTTTTTGAAATGACATCCCTGCGTAGCCAGAACCGTTGCTTTTGAGTGGAAAATCTTACATTCCCCGTGGTCCATATCAAATCCGATGGCTCCGATTACCTTTCCGCTTTCACTGGTCAGAAGTTCGAAAACATTCACTCTGCTCAGCAGACGTATATTCAGCTTTAAGGCAAACTCACGCAGCTGCTTTGCGACCATGATCGAGACGCCGCCAATATCCAGGGCACCCGGAATGAACTCCAGCGGGGTGGCATTTCCCTCCTCATCACAGGATGTAATCACGCCGCAATGCTTCATGTAATCAATATTATCTCTATGTACCTCGAGATATCGTTTTAAAAACTCCTGGTCGTTTAAAAACGGCGTATGTGCGTGAACCAGATACTCCAGAGCATTCATCACGCCGTTGGGATCTTTGGATGTGGCGCGAATACCATTTCCTGCTTTTGTGGACTGACCGTTCCATCCGATAATTCCCTTATCTATCACCAGGATATCCAGCTCAGGATTATTTTCCTTTGCGCGGATCGCGGTAACCAGACCGGCCATACCACCGCCGACAACCAATATATCTGAGGTGTAAACTTCCCCATAATCTTTCAAACAAGCCATACTGATTCCCTCCTTTTAATTTTCCAGGCTGATAAGGCCTGCACTGTACTCCAACGGATCCACCTGAAGGAATTCCACCGGAGTAATATCGATCACATTATTCAGGCAGTCCATCTCACACTGAAGACAGAGTACGCATTCATCCGGATACTTCGGATATGCATGGTGATTTTCATCATCCCATTGCCATACATTTTCCATGCATCGCCGGATGCAGCGTCTGCATCCGCAGCAGCGATCTGTATCCACCGTGAATTTCACGCTCTGCTGCTGACCTTTGTTTGTCACTACCAAACTCATAAAATACCTCCTGCGTTTTCTTTTCATTCTATCAGCGATATGATTTTTTTCTTTCTGAAATGGAAATGAAAAAAAGAGATTTTTTCTACACGAATGTATAAATTTATGTTACACTGTGAACATCACTGAGAGAAAGAAGGACTGTCACTGTGTATGTAGGACTCAAAAATATTCAGCACCTGTTTTCTTCCATGTCTAATTTACTCACAAACACAGACGGCAGGCACTGCCTGACCGGATGGACCAAGTGGAGTGAAGCTCCTGCTCTGCATATGGATCATCTGCTTTATACCTGTACTGCGGATGACGATATCCGGTTCGGAAATTTGACAGAAAATATACATATGCTTTACATTGCACAGACAGGCTCCGACCTGCAGGCTCTGGCAGATCAGTTTCCGAAAGAGATAAGTCTGCTTCTGGTTGAAGCGGAGGATGTAAGCGCTGTCTATACAAATCTGCAGAATTACTTTAACTCCCAGTGCGGTATCGGCATGTTTGGGCAGACTCTTCTGGAGTTCTTATCTTTTGAGGACGGTCTGCAGGAAGCGGTGGAGTATTCCTGCAATGTCCTGCATAACCCTATTTTCGTATTTGACGGCGGCTATAATCTCGTTGCAGCCACCTGGGAAGCCATCCGTGAACTGAATATCGACAGCGATGTTGTGATCAATAAAGGATTTACAAAAGCAGATTTTAAGATGGCCGACCGGCATAACCTCCACAGCCATGTGATGAAAAGTGAAATTCCGATACAGGCATATAATGAGGAACTGGGGTATGATCAGCTCTACTGCTCGATTAATACACAGAAAAACCTTGGACATATTGTGGTATCCGCAATAAACCGTCCTTTCAAATCTCCGGACAGTGAAATGCTCCTGGTTTTAAAGAAATTCATCGATCTGCAGATGAGGAAAGACTCTTTTATCCATAATTCCAGAGGCTTCAACTATGAATACTTTTTAAAAGACCTTCTGGATAAAAAGATAGCCGCTCCGCGGAGCGAATTATATCGTATGCAGTATGTGTCCAGTGAATTCTCCGGCAATATGTACTGCATGGTCTTTGAGCTCGCCAGAAGCGTTCACACCATGAATCCGGTTCAGGTCCGCAACATGATAGAAAGCAGATTCCCACACTCAAAGGTTATCATATATAACGGTCAGGTTGTCTGCATCATTAACATCTTTGCCAAACAGCTGATCTCCCCGGAATATCTGGAAACATCACGGCGATTCTGTCAGGAAAACTGGGTTTATGAAGGTTTTAGCAATTGTTTTCAGTATATTCTAAGTTTAGAAGAGTATTATAAACAGGCTCTGCGTTCCATTGAGTTGGGTGTATGCAGCCATGCGGAGCCGGATCTGTTCTTTTATAAAGACTATTACTTGGAACATATACTGAACATTTTTACGCTGAATGAATCGCCGGAAGTATTCTGCCATCCAAAGATGAAATTACTCCTGGAATATGACGAGGCACATCATTCCGAACTTGCGTACACTTTATATATGTATCTGACTCATGAGCGAAATCTCGTTGCCACAGCAGAGGCCATGGAGATGCACCGGACCTCGCTCGTATACCGCTTCAAAAAAATCAACTCCCTCCTGCAGGATGATTTTGATGATTATAAAGACAGATTGTGGCTGATTCTCTCCTATGAGATGAACCAGCCAGATATAAAATAAAGCTTTGTAGAAGGACAGAGTCTTTTGCCATCAGCTCCAACATGAAATAATACAGAAAGCGTTCTCTCCGCATGCGCTGCTGCGCCCGTTTTACGCGGATCTGCCGGATCATCCGCCCTGTAAAATCCGTATTATCGATAAAAATCAGATAACGCTCCGTAACCACATAGGCAATCTGATGCCGCTTTCCCAGGACATCAAGAATCCGCGGAACAGCTAATGTTCCGTATAGGCAGTCCTGCTGGCTTTCCGCTTTGCAGAAGCAGATTTCCGACAGCGAATATTCCACTTCCACGTGCACAGAGAGCGCTTTAAACAAGTCGCAGCTCTCTCTTTCTGTGGTCAGAAATACTGCCTGGGAAACAGCGCGTTTTGCAGTCTCCAGATCCACTTCTGGCAGCTGCTCCTCCAACAGACAGATCAACCTCTCCCGCTTTCCCATCCGGCACAATTTTCATTACAATCTTGATCAAGAGTCCGAGCAGGCAGACCCAGATGACGGTCATCGTAATATTGAACACCGTGTGCGCATTGGCGATCTGCCGGGAGATCACCTGTACCGCGCCCAATGCATCCTGGCCGTCCACCTTTGACACAGTTTCGTATGATGCGCTGCCACAGGCGCTCAATGACATCAATGCCGGGACTCTGGCCAGTAAAACAGCACATAAAAAAGTTCTGCGCCTGAAAACCGGCCGAGAGTGTCTTCTCTTGTTCCTCTTAATCCCCTTTCTCTCTATATAATATTGAAATCTTAGCCCTAAAAAATGATGATACCTTCGGATTCCAAAATCATGAATTAAAACGCGAACGCTCCATTCGTGATCTGCTTTGCATAAGTTCGATTACAGAAATCAGAGATTTCTTATCTCACTTATCTGTAAAACCCTCCCTGATAACATCATAAAGCTACTATAGG
>JAJBTR010000339.1 GCA_020860745.1 Lachnospiraceae bacterium
GTAAGACCCTGCTCCATAGCGATCGGATGAATCAGCTCGATGGTCATCTCTACGTTATCGCCAGGCATGCACATCTCAGTACCTTCCGGAAGATTGATCACACCGGTAACATCAGTTGTTCTGAAATAGAACTGCGGACGATAGTTGTTGAAGAACGGAGTATGACGACCGCCCTCGTCCTTGGTCAGAACGTATACCTGCGCGGTAAACTTGGTGTGGCATGTCACGCTGCCGGGTTTTGCGATAACCTGTCCACGCTCGATGTCGGTTCTCTTGATACCACGAAGCAGAGCACCAATGTTGTCGCCAGCCTGAGCCTCGTCAAGCAGCTTACGGAACATCTCGATACCGGTAACGGTGGTCTTCTGGATGTCCTCATGGATACCAACGATCTCAACTTCCTCGTTCAGATGAAGGGTACCACGCTCTACTCTACCGGTAGCAACAGTACCACGACCGGTGATAGTGAATACGTCCTCAACCGGCATCAGGAACGGCTGGTCAGTCGCACGCTGAGGATCCGGGATATACTCATCAACAGTATCCATAAGTTCCATGATCTTGTCGCCCCACTCGCTCTGAGAATCCTCAAGAGCCTTCAGCGCGGAACCCTGGATGATCGGGCAATCGGTGAATCCATACTCTTCGAGCTGCTCGGTGATCTCCATCTCAACGAGCTCAAGCAGTTCCTCATCGTCAACCATGTCGCACTTGTTCATGAATACAACGATGTAGGGAACGCCTACCTGACGGGACAGAAGGATGTGTTCTTTTGTCTGAGCCATAACACCATCGGTAGCAGCTACAACCAGGATAGCGCCGTCCATCTGAGCAGCACCGGTGATCATGTTCTTTACATAGTCAGCGTGGCCGGGGCAGTCAACGTGTGCATAATGGCGTTTCTCAGTCTGATACTCTACGTGAGCGGTAGAAATTGTGATACCACGTTCTCTCTCCTCGGGAGCCTTGTCGATGTTATCGAACTCGGTGAACTCGTTGCCGGCAACTCTCTCAGCCAGAACTTTTGTGATCGCTGCGGTCAGTGTAGTTTTACCATGGTCAACGTGTCCGATGGTGCCAATATTACAATGCGGTTTGCTTCTGTCAAATTTTGCTTTTGCCATTTTTAGGTCCTCCTTAAATTTTTGCCTGTCGGCAATCTTTTCGTCTACTTAAATCACTGCAATGATTCGGAGTTATCCCCGAACCATTACAAGCCCTCGGATATTTCGATTATATTAGAAACATACGAGTATTTCAAGTTTTATTTTCCCTTATTGGAAATTATTTTTTCCTGCACGGATTTCGGCACCGGCTCGTATCTCTCAAAGAACATGGAGTAGTTGCCTCGACCCTGTGTCTTGGAACGCAGATCTGTGGAGTAGCCGAACATTTCTGCCAGCGGTACAAAACCTCTCACGATCTTGTCGCCGCCGAGATCATCCATACCCTCGATCCGTCCGCGGCGGGAGTTGATGTCGCCGATGACATCGCCCATATACTCTTCCGGCATCGTTACCTCTACCTTCATAATGGGCTCTAACAGTACCGGATCCGCCTTGCGCATCGCCTCTTTGAAGCACATGGATCCCGCAATGTGGAATGCCATCTCGGAGGAGTCAACCTCATGATAAGAACCATCATAAACAACGGCTCTCACGCCGAGCACCGGGAATCCTGCCAGGATACCGGCCTGTGCCGCTTCCTCGATACCTGCGCCGACCGCCGGGATATACTCCTTCGGAATCGCACCGCCGACAACCTCGGATTCGAATTTGAATGTCTCCTCTGCGTTTGCGTCCATCGGCTCGAAACGGACTTTACAGTGACCATACTGTCCGCGTCCGCCGGACTGCTTCGCGTATTTGTACTCCTGATCCACCACTTTGCGGAAAGTCTCTTTGTAAGCAACCTGAGGAGCGCCGACATTGGCTTCCACCTTAAACTCACGGAGCAGACGGTCTACGATAATCTCCAGATGGAGTTCACCCATACCTGCGATGATAGTCTGTCCGGTCTCCGGATCTGTGTGTGCACGGAATGTCGGATCTTCCTCCGCCAGTTTCGCGAGAGCTTCGCCCATCTTGCCCTGTCCGGCTTTGGTCTTCGGCTCAATCGCCAGTTCGATAACCGGATCCGGGAACTCCATGGACTCCAGGATTACCGGATGCTGCTCATCACAGATGGTATCACCGGTTGTCGACAGCTTAAAGCCAACCGCCGCTGCGATATCTCCGGAATATACCTTGTCAAGCTCCTGCCGCTTGTTGGCATGCATCTGTAGGATACGTCCCACACGCTCTTTCTTGCCCTTGGTGGCATTCAGAATATAAGAACCGGAGTTCATCGTTCCGGAATATACGCGGAAGAACGCCAGCTTTCCTACAAACGGGTCTGTCATGATCTTGAATACCAGCGCGGAAAACGGCTCCTCATCGGAAGAATGTCTCTCCACCTCATTGCCTTCCATGTCAGTTCCCTTAATCGAAGGAATGTCGGTGGGTGCCGGCATATATTCAACAACCGCGTCCAGCATCTTCTGCACGCCCTTGTTGCGGTAAGCGGTACCGCAGCAAACCGGTACGGCTCTGCACTCGCAGGTAGCCTTCCTCAAAGCCGCCTTCATATCCTCTACAGACGGCTCCTCGCCCTCCAGATACATGAGTGTCAGATCGTCATCCAGCTCGCAGACTTTTTCAACCAGCTCATCATGATACAACTCTGCATCATCTGCCATATCTTCCGGAATCGGAACAATGGAGATGTCCTCGCCCTTCTCATCATTATAGATGTAAGCCTGCATCTCAAACAGATCAATGATTCCCTTGAAATCATCTTCCTTGCCGATCGGAAGCTGAAGGCAGATAGCATTCTTGCCCAGGCGGTTGCGGATCTGATCCACGGCGCCGTAAAAATCTGCACCCATAATATCCATCTTATTAATGAACGCCATACGCGGGACATTGTACGTATCCGCCTGACGCCATACATTTTCTGACTGCGGCTCAACGCCACCCTTTGCACAGAAAACGCCGACAGCGCCGTCCAGTACACGAAGGGAACGTTCTACCTCCACTGTAAAATCTACGTGGCCGGGGGTATCAATGATATTGATACGGTGCTCTAAAGCTCCCGGCGCCGGTTTATTTTCCTTCTGCAGCGTCCAGTGGCATGTCGTTGCAGCGGATGTGATGGTGATACCTCTCTCCTGCTCCTGCTCCATCCAGTCCATGGTCGCAGTGCCCTCGTGGGTATCTCCGATTTTGTAGTTAATACCAGTGTAATAAAGGATTCTCTCAGTCAATGTGGTCTTACCCGCATCGATGTGAGCCATAATACCAATATTCCTGGTTCTCTCAAGCGGATATTCTCTTCCAGCCATAGTGATTTCCTCCTAGAACCTGAAATGGGAGAAAGCTTTGTTCGCTTCTGCCATCTTGTGCATATCTTCTTTACGCTTTACCGATGCACCGGTATTGTTGGCTGCGTCCATAATCTCGTTCGCCAGTCTCTCGGCCATGGTCTTCTCTCCTCTTTTTCTGGAGAACATGGTCAGCCAGCGGAGCGCCAGGGTCTGGCGTCTCTCCGGTCTTACCTCGATCGGCACCTGATATGTTGCACCACCGATACGTCTTGCCTTTACCTCAAGGACAGGCATGACGTTGTTCATAGCCTCCTGGAATACTTCCAGCGCCGGCTTGCCTGTCTTCTCGGCAACCCGGTCAAATGCTTTGTAAACAATCTTCTGCGCGACGCCCTTCTTGCCGTCCAACATAATATTGTTGATCAGCTTCGTGACGACCACGTCATTGTACAAAGGATCGGCTAATACTTCTCTTTTTTGAATATGTCCTCTTCTTGGCACGGTCCTTCCCTCCTTAACCATATTTTGCGATTAAATCAACGGTACTCACATATGTCTCTTATGTGTTCATGCGGAACATCTGTATCTATGACGGTCCGGAACGAATTCCGTCCCGCCGTATCTCGATAGAATTCCAACATTAACAATAGCATAATGTGATACTATTGGTCTTACAGCAGCGATGCTTATTTCTTTGCTGCTTTCGGTCTCTTAGCGCCGTATTTGGAGCGGGCCTGACGTCTGTTTGCAACGCCTGCTGTATCCAATGTGCCGCGGATAATATGGTATCTGGTACCGGGAAGATCCTTAACACGACCGCCGCGGATCACCCCGACACTATGCTCCTGCAGATTGTGACCTTCGCCCGGAATGTAGCTTGTCACTTCGATTCCGTTGGAAAGACGAACTCTGGCGATCTTTCTAAGAGCTGAGTTAGGCTTTTTCGGTGTAGCAGTTTTTACTGCTGTGCAGACACCTCTCTTCTGTGGAGAAGAAGCATCGGTCGGCTTTTTCTGAAGAGAGTTATAACCCTTCTGCAATGCCGGCGCTGTGGACTTCTTTACAGATGTCTGGCGACCTTTTCTTACTAACTGATTAAATGTTGGCATTCTATTCACCTCCTGTTTTTATAATGATAGCCTGCCTTACAGATCCGGGAAAATTCCTGTCAGAGTCTCATAAAAAGACTACCTTCATTTCAAATTCCCGCCATTTCCGCACAGGCAAAAAATATTATAGTAAATCCCTCCGGCGTTGTCAAGCCTGTTTTTTATCTGCAAAAATCTCCGGAAAAACCATCCGGAAAAATAACGGCGGATACAAAAGACATCATCGATATCTTCTGTATCCGCGTAAAAACTACCTCATCACTGAACAATTACCCTGCATTTTGCAGACCTTTCACGGTCTCACCCTTTTATTCTTCTTCCGGATTCTCTTTCGTCACATCGGTTTCTGCATCATCCGCAGCTACATCAGCCTCATCGTCATCTGAAGCATCCGGAATCTCTTCAAACTCCATATCATCAACAGTATCCGCCATGTCCGAATCCATATCATCCTCATTGTCATCCGCAGCAGCATCCAGTTCCCCGGACTCTTTCAGATACTCTTCCTCGTCAAAGTCCATATCGCCAAGGTCAATCTCATCGTCTGCGTCAAAATCGGAATCCAGGCGGATGGAACGATACCGTTTCATGCCGGTTCCTGCCGGAATCAGCTGACCGATGATGACATTTTCTTTCAGACCGATCAGCGGATCCGCCTTGCCCTTGATTGCCGCGTCTGTCAGCACCTTGGTGGTCTCCTGGAAGGAGGCTGCGGACAGCCAGGACTTCTTCGCCAGGGAAGCTTTTGTGATACCCAGCAGCACCTGCTTTGCATCCGCCGGTTCCTCGCCGGCCGCCTCCAGTCTCGCGTTGGTATCCTCATAGTCCAGAACATCCACCAGCGTACCGGGCAGAAAATCGGAAGCGCCGTTATCCTCAACACGGACATTTTTCAGCATCTGACGCACGATTACCTCGACATGCTTATCGTTGATCTCCACGCCCTGCAGACGGTAAACCCGCTGCACCTCGCGAAGCAGGTAATCCTGCACGGCACGAATACCCTTAATCTTCAGAATATCGTGCGGGTTCACACTACCCTCGGTCAGCTCATCACCGGCCTCCAGCACCGCCTCGTCTGCAATCTTAATACGGGAACCGTAAGGAATCAGGTATGTCTTTGATTCCCCGGTCTCCGCATTGGAAACCACGATCTCACGCTTTTTCTTGGTATCTTTAATAGAAGCAACACCGGCAATCTCAGTGATTATGGCAAGTCCTTTCGGCTTTCTGGCCTCGAACAGCTCCTCTACACGGGGAAGACCCTGTGTGATATCGTTGCCCGCCACACCGCCGGTATGGAACGTACGCATCGTCAGCTGGGTACCCGGCTCACCGATGGACTGTGCTGCAATGATTCCGACTGCCTCACCCACCTGCACAGCCTGGCCGGTCGCCATGTTGGCGCCGTAGCACTTCGCGCAGATACCGACGTGGGAACGGCAGCTCAGCACGGTACGGATCTTAATCCTCGTGAGGGGTTCTCCGTTTTCATCTACGCCCCTGCTCATAATCAGAGCCGCGCGCTTCGGCGTAATCATGTGATCCGCCTCGATCAGCACATTGCCGTCTTTGTCATAAATATTTTCACAGGAAAACCGGCCGGTGATCCGCTCCTGCAGACCCTCGATTTCCTCCCTGCCATCCATGAACGCATACACGTACATGCCCGGGATCTCATCCTGCCCGGCGCTGCAGTCGATCTCACGGATGATCTGATCCTGGGATACATCCACCAGACGGCGCGTCAGGTAACCGGAGTCAGCCGTACGAAGCGCTGTATCCGACAGTCCTTTACGGGCGCCGTGGGCGGACATAAAGTATTCCAGAACGTCCAGTCCCTCACGGAAGTTAGACTTGATCGGCAGCTCGATGGTGCGGCCGGTGGTATCCGCCATCAGTCCGCGCATGCCGGCCAGCTGCTTGATCTGTTTATCCGAGCCACGGGCTCCGGAATCTGCCATCATATAAATATTGTTGTATTTATCCAGACCGGAAAGCAACTCATGTGTCAGGACATCATCCGTCTCTTTCCAGGTCTCAATCACCTCTTTGTAACGCTCTTCCTCTGTAATCAGACCTCTCTTGTAGTTCCGGGTGATCACATCCACCGTATCCTGCGCCTGTTTGATCAGCTCCGGCTTTTTCGCGGGAACCGTCATGTCGGAAATGGATACCGTCATCGCCGCCTGGGTGGAATATTTATAACCCATAGCCTTGATGTCGTCCAGCACCTCCGCTGTACGGGTAGCTCCGTGGATGTTGATTACCTGCTCCAGGATTTTCTTTAATCCTTTCTTTCCTACATGAAAATCAACCTCGAACTTCAGCGCATTTTCCTCAACACTGCGGTCTGTCAGACCCAGATCCTGCGGAAGAATCTCGTTAAAGAGCATCCGGCCCAGCGTCGTCTCCACCATTGCGGAGATATGTCTGCCCTCAAACTCGCCCTCACGGTGTACAAAAAGCTTCTGGTGAAGCGTAATGTATCCGTTCTCATAAGCCAGGATTGCCTTATTGACACTATCGAAATAGTGTCCCAGCAGATCCTGAATCGAGCAAACCACAATTCTGTGGCGCTCCGCATCCACATTCACGCGAACGACAGAATCCTCTTCGAGGACAAGGTTCTCTTCCTTATACTGTTCCAGCGCCTCCTGCGCCGCATCCAGGCTGTCATACTTCGCTGCTTCTTTTGCAAACGCATCCTGGGAGTCGCGGAACGCCTGAATCGCCTGATTGATAAAATACTCCTTATCAAACTCCTCCGCCGGAATCGCTTCCACATCAGCTTCATCCACTCCGAACTCAGCTCTGACAAGCGCTTCTTTCTCCGTGCCCGTGTAATCCGGGAACTTGTGCATGGTCAGGTAATAGATACCAAGCACCATATCCTGGGAAGGCACGGCCACCGGGCCGCCGTCCGACGGCTTTAACAGGTTGTTCGGAGAAAGGAGCATAAAACGGCACTCCACCTGTGCTTCCACAGACAGGGGAAGATGTACCGCCATCTGGTCGCCGTCAAAGTCAGCGTTGAACGCGGTACACACCAACGGGTGCAGCTTGATTGCCTTACCTTCCACCAGAATCGGCTCAAAAGCCTGGATGCCGAGGCGATGCAGTGTCGGTGCACGGTTCAGCATAACCGGATGTTCCTTGATGACATCCTCCAGCACATCCCAGACTTCCGGCTGCAGCTTCTCCACCATCTTCTTGGCGCTCTTAATATTATGCGCAGTGCCGTTTGACACCAGTTCCTTCATTACAAAAGGTTTAAACAGCTCGATTGCCATCTCCTTAGGCAGACCACACTGATAGATTTTCAGTTCGGGACCATCCACGATTACGGAACGGCCGGAATAATCGACACGCTTTCCGAGAAGATTCTGCCGGAAACGGCCGGATTTTCCTTTCAGCATATCCGAAAGAGACTTTAACGCACGGTTGCCCGGTCCGGTAACCGGACGGCCGCGGCGGCCGTTGTCAATGAGCGCGTCTACCGCCTCCTGCAGCATACGCTTCTCATTGCAGACAATAATATCCGGAGCTCCCAGCTCCAGCAGTCTTCTCAGACGATTGTTGCGGTTGATGATTCTTCTATATAAATCATTCAGGTCAGAGGTAGCAAAACGTCCGCCATCCAGCTGTACCATCGGGCGAAGATCAGGCGGGATCACCGGGATCACAGTCATAATCATCCACTCCGGCTTGTTGCCGGATTCACGGAAAGACTCTACCACTTCCAGCCGCTTGATAATTCTGACACGCTTCTGACCTGTGGCAGTCTTTAACTGCGCCTTTAACTCCGCGGAATCCTTCTCCAGATCAATCGCTTTTAACAGTTCCATCACAGACTCCGCACCCATGCCGACACGGAAATCTTTTCCATATTTTTCTCTGGCCTCCTGATATTCCGCCTCAGACAGCACCTGCTTATACTGCAGATCCGTATTGCCCTTATCCAGAACAATATAGGAAGCGAAATATAATACTCTCTCCAGCACCCTGGGAGAGAGATCCAGGATCAGTCCCATACGGCTGGGGATGCCCTTAAAGTACCAGATATGGGAAACAGGAGTCGCCAGCTCAATATGTCCCATGCGCTCTCTCCGCACATTGGACTTTGTAATCTCTACGCCGCAGCGGTCGCAGACTACGCCCTTATAGCGGATCTTTTTGTACTTGCCGCAGTGACACTCCCAGTCCTTGCTGGGGCCAAAAATGCGTTCGCAGAATAAGCCGTCCTTTTCCGGTTTCAGGGTTCTGTAGTTGATGGTTTCCGGCTTTTTCACTTCACCGTGGGACCATTCTAAAATCTTATCCGGTGACGCCAGCCGAATACGGATTGCATCAAAAGCTACCGCCTGATTTGTCTTGTTTTTATTTGCTTCTGGCATTGTGACACTCCCTTCCCATATTATTCAATTTCAAGGATTTCCTCTGAAACATCATCAAAATCTTCCGATACAGGTTCCTCCTGCTCGACATCGACAAGCTCCTCGTTCTCATTGAACTCCTGCTCGGTAAACCCGCGGTCTCCCAGAGAATCTTTCTCCTCATAATTAAAGTCGCGATCCCCGGAAATGATGGAATTCAGACTGGTATCGCCATACTCGCTGGTTTCGAGCAGGGTCACCTCATCCCCATTCTCATCCTCCAGCGTGACATCCAGACCGAGGGCCTGCAGCTCTTTCAGAAGCACCTTAAAGGATTCCGGAATGCCGGGCTCCGGAATATTGTCGCCCTTGATGATCGCCTCATAAGTCTTCACACGGCCAATCACGTCGTCAGACTTGACCGTCAGAATCTCCTGCAGCGTGTAGGCGGCGCCATAAGCTTCCAGCGCCCACACTTCCATCTCTCCGAATCTCTGTCCGCCAAACTGTGCTTTACCGCCCAGCGGCTGCTGTGTTACCAGTGAGTACGGACCGGTAGAACGGGCATGAATCTTGTCGTCCACCAGGTGATGCAGCTTCAGATAATGCATGTGTCCGATGGTAACCGGGCTGTCAAAATACTCACCGGTACGACCGTCGCGCAGTCTTACCTTACCGTCTCTGGAAATCGGAACACCCTTCCACACGCTTCTGTGATCACGGTTGACATCCAGATAATCCATCACATCCTGATCCAGTATATCTTTATATTTATCATGGAAATTCTCAGCGCCTGCTCCGGCCTCATCCTCATCGAACGGCATGTTGACATAATCGTTGGCAAGCTCCAGCGTATCCATGATATCCGCCTCGTTGGCGCCGTCAAAAATCGGGGTGGAAATATTAAATCCAAGCGCATTTGCCGCGAGGGAAAGGTGAATCTCCAGCACCTGACCGATATTCATACGGGATGGTACGCCCAGGGGATTTAACACAATATCCAGCGGCCGTCCATTCGGCAAAAACGGCATATCCTCAATCGGAAGCACGCGGGAAACGACACCCTTGTTTCCGTGACGGCCGGCCATCTTATCACCGACGGAAATTTTTCTCTTCTGCGCAATATAAATGCGAACCGCCTGATTGACGCCCGGAGACAGCTCGTCGCCGTTCTCCCTGGTGAAAACTTTCGCATCCACAACAATACCGTACTCGCCGTGAGGAACCTTCAGGGAAGTATCTCTCACTTCACGCGCTTTCTCGCCGAAAATCGCGCGAAGCAGTCTCTCCTCGGCCGTCAGCTCCGTCTCTCCCTTGGGAGTAACTTTACCGACCAGAATATCACCGGCACGAACCTCCGCGCCAATGCGGATGATACCCCTCTCATCCAGATCCTTCAGCGCCTCATCGCCGACGCCGGGCACATCGCGGGTAATCTCCTCCGGCCCCAGCTTGGTGTCCCGGGCCTCCGCCTCATACTCCTCAATATGGATGGAAGTATAGACATCGTCCTGCACCAGCCGCTCTGAGAGCAGCACGGCATCCTCATAGTTATAGCCTTCCCATGTCATAAATCCGATCAGCGGATTCTTGCCGAGGCCAAGCTCACCGTTCGCTGTGGACGGACCGTCAGCGATCACTTGTCCTGCCTCCACATGGTCTCCCTTGCAGACAATCGGACGCTGATTGTAGCAGCTGGACTGGTTGCTTCGGGAAAACTTCGTCAGCTTGTATACTTCTCTTGTCCCATCGTCATCATATTTGATATGAATCTCATTGGAGCAGGAGCGCTCCACAATACCGGCGCGCTTTGCCAGCACGCATACGCCGGAGTCCACCGCCGCCTTGGCTTCCATACCTGTGCCTACCACGGGAGCCTCCGTCGTGAGCAGTGGCACCGCCTGGCGCTGCATGTTTGCTCCCATCAGCGCACGGTTCGCATCATCGTTCTGCAGGAACGGAATCAGAGCCGTTGCGACAGAAAATACCATCTGTGGGGAAACATCCATATAATCAAACAGACTGCGTTCATACTCCTGTGTCTCCTCACGGTAACGGCCGGAAACCATTTTGCGGACAAAATAGCCGTTCTCATCCAGCTGCTCATTCGCCTGTGCTACATGGTAATTATCTTCCTCATCCGCAGTCATATATACCACTTCATCCGTGACACGCGGATTTTTCGGGTCAGATTTATCAATCTTACGGTACGGCGACTCAATGAAACCGTACTGGTTAATTCTCGCATAAGACGCCAGGGAGTTGATCAGACCGATATTCGGTCCTTCAGGCGTCTCAATCGGGCACATTCTTCCGTAATGGGAATAATGAATATCACGAACCTCAAATCCCGCACGGTCTCTGGACAGACCGCCCGGCCCCAACGCGGAGAGACGACGCTTGTGCGTAAGCTCACCCAGCGGGTTGTTCTGATCCATAAACTGGGACAGCTGGGAGGAACCGAAGAATTCCTTCACCGCAGCGGTAACCGGTTTGATATTAATCAGGCTCTGGGGGCTGATGGTCTCCAGATCCTGTGTCGTCATTCTCTCGCGGACTACCCGCTCCAGTCTGGACAGACCGATCCGGTACTGGTTCTGCAACAGCTCGCCCACCGCACGGATACGGCGGTTGCCCAGATGATCGATATCATCATCGTTGCCGATGCCATACTCCAGATGCATATTGTAGTTAATGGAAGCAAGAATATCTTCCCTGGTGATATGCTTCGGAATCAGATCATGGATATTCCGACGGATTGCTTCCTTAATATCATCTATGCTCTCATTCTCCTCCAGAATCTGCGCCAGAACAGGGTAATAAACCAGCTCTGTCACACCGACCTCCGCCGGATTCACATCGACAAAGCTTGTGATATCCACCATCATACTGGAAAGAACGCGGACATTGCGCTCTTCTGTCTGGATTAAGACGTAGGGAGTCGCCGTATTCTGGATGCGGTCCGCCAGCTCACGGTCCACCGTAACGCCGGCCTCGGCAACCACCTCGCCTGTAGACGGATCAACGACATCCTCCGCCAGAACATGTCCGGCGATACGGTTGCGGAACATCAGCTTTTTATTGAATTTATATCTGCCCACCTTGGCCAGATCATATCTTCTGGGGTCAAAAAACATCGCCATGATCAGGCTCTCCGCGCTCCCCACGGACAGAGGCTCACCCGGGCGGATCTTTTTGTACAGTTCAAGCAGACCCTCCTGGTAATTCGTCGCAACATCCTTGCCAAAACTTGCAAGAATCTTCGGCTCCTCGCCAAAAAGATCCAGTATCTCCTGGTTCGTGCCGACACCCATGGCACGGATCAGAACCGTGATCGGAACCTTGCGGGTCCGGTCTACACGCACATAGAAAACATCATTGGAATCCGTCTCATACTCCAGCCAGGCTCCGCGGTTCGGAATTACGGTACAGGAATATAATTCTTTTCCAATCTTGTCGTGCGTAATTCCGTAATAAATGCCCGGCGAACGAACCAGCTGGCTGACAATAACACGTTCCGCGCCGTTTATTACGAAAGTTCCCGTCTCTGTCATCAGTGGCAGGTCACCCATGAAAATCTCATGCTCATTGATTTCATCCGTTTCTTTGTTATAAAGTCTGACTCTGACTTTCAAAGGAGCCGCGTAGGTCGCATCCCGTTCCTTACACTCCGGAATGGTGTATTTCACATCATCCTTGCAGAGCTTAAAGTCCGTAAATTCCAGGCTCAGATGACCGCTGTAATCGGCGATCGGGGAAATATCATCAAACACTTCCCGGAGTCCTTCATTCAAAAACCAGTTGTAGGAATTCTTCTGGACTTCGATCAGGTTCGGCATTTCCAAAACCTGCTTCTGTCTGGAATAACTCATACGCGTTGCATTTCCGCTTTTGACCGGACGTATCCTGTTTTTCTCCATAGACGTTTCACCTCTCGTTATATTTTCTATGCTTGAAAAGGGCGCACGACGCCCCAGAAACCGCAATAGCGCATTTACCATAATATCACAGACTTTTTTGAGGGTCAAGAGAAAATTCCAGACTTTTCCGAAAAAGAATGTGGTAATGTTTGAGATCTAACAGACGGATAAGGAAGATAAATGATATAGTCCGAGGCAACCCGGACAACGCCTCGACAAACTAAGTGCTAACTGCGACTAAGACGCGGGGAAAAGCTTTCGCGCCTAAGTCTTAGTAAGCACTGGATTTCGTCTCAGCTAAAAACGTCCCTTTACAGTCACCTCGGACTATT
>JAJBTR010000381.1 GCA_020860745.1 Lachnospiraceae bacterium
ACTATAAAAAGAGAGCAATGGCGGAAAATGCTGTTGCTCTCTTAATATTATGAGTTTAAGATTCGATATATGGGGGTTTTGACAATATTGTGGGTGGCATATTTTTTTGAGTTTTTGTTGACATATGAATGAGAATTTTATTTTATGACGGAGAGAGAGTATATGACACGACCGCGAGTGTCAGTGCTCTTTTTTTGTTTACTATATAAAACCTTGACGCCCTATTTAATAGGGTGTAATATTTGAACCAGAAGGGAAACGCTAATGAAGAAAGATATGAATCAATATCTTGCCAGGACATTTATTTTAACCGATGAGTTTTCTAAAAGATGGGAAAAACTGGGATTAACAGATGATGACCAGTTAAGACTTAAACTGGAAATATTAAATGATCCGGAAATCGGAAAAGTAATTCCTGGTAACGGCAAACTGCGAAAAATGAGGTTTGCTTTTAAAAATCGAGGAAAAAGCGGAAGTACCAGAGTATGTTATGTGGATTTTGTTGTTCAGGAAACAATATATCTGATTACGGTTTATGCAAAAAACGAAAAGGATAATTTGACTCAGGAGGAACGGAATACGATTAAGAAAATGATACAGGCACTGGAACAGACATTATGAGGGGGATGAGCTATATGTCAGAGGTATATGAGAGTATTATAGGAGGGCTTTCGGAAGCCGTAGAAGATCAAAGAAAATCTGAGAATGAAAAAATACTGAAACGACGAATGATTAGCGTAGTTCCAGTGAAAAAATATACCGGGTCAGAGATAAAACAGATTCGGCATTCTGTCGGCATGACGCAGAAAGCGTTTTCGTGTTATCTCGGGGTATCAGAAAAAACAGTTGAAGCGTGGGAGTCCGGGAAAAATCAGCCTTCCGGGGCAGCCAGCAGGATTTTGTCTATGATGGAGATGGATCATAATCTGATTAGAGAATTTCCGCTTGTGGCGATGGAGTGATCGTATCTTTTCTTCTATATAACGTGTGTTGTTCATTTGGAATCGGAAGAGCAGCTTTTGTTATTACTACTCAGATAGTTTTTGATATTCTTCCATGGTATTTATATTGATCAGGCAGCTTTTCAGTTCTCCCAGGCTGTTTTCTTCCAGATAAAACACGTTGCTTTCCGTGAGCAGATCCCGGAGCCGGTAATTTTTTTCAAGGATCTGTTTTTCTATCAGCGGCAGGATATTTCGGTGATAAATCCCAGCAGTGGTATAGATGCGGCCGCTCCTGTTTCGTACCAGCAGAGCATCTGGAAAGGTGGATTTCCTTTGCCTTGAGACATCTGAGACAAACTGACATGCGAATTCGGGACGCAGATGGTTTAATGAGCCTGGTTGATGGGGGATATCAGAGCTTCTCCCGCTGGAAAGGACGGAGCCAGAGTGGGGAGAAGAGTCCGTGTTGTTCTGCTCCCAGATCTGGATGAGATGGCGCACAAAGGCGGCGTTCATCCGGGGCATATCGCAGGCGCAGACGAAGTAAGCCTCCGCATCGGTCTGGTGCATTGCGGCGCTGATGCCGCCCAGGGGTCCGATGTGAGGAATTTCATCAACGATGCGGGGGTATTTTTCTGTATTTGCCTTGAAATCCGGTGATATGTCCGCCGAGACGGACAGATAGACCGGACCGCAGGAGGACAGCTCCGCAGCGATTTTTTCTGCGAAGGTCTGTCCTTCCATTGTCAGGTTTGCTTTGTTTTGCCCCATGCGGCGGCTGTAGCCGCCGGCCAGGAGGAGGATGGCTAAGGAGTTCATACGATACCTCTCAGTGCGTGGATGGAGATTATAATTATAGGAAATGAATGTCGTTTGCTTTGCGCCAGATACAAGGCTGTGCAAGCAGCCATCCCTCATGCGTCTGAGGACGTCCCGCTTATCTTCAGGCAAATGAATGAGTATGGTGAGCCATCCCTCATGCGTCTGAGGGCGTCCTTTATAGTCGGAACGAATAAAATTTAAATCGGCGTCCCTTTTCCGTATCCGCAGTTGGGGAAAGTGCAGGTGGGGCATCCCAGGCAGAATCCGCCGTTCCCCATGCAGGCGAAATCTTTTTTGCTCATGGTTACACCGGCAGCCAGCCGCGGCAGGACAATGTCAAAGATGGTCGTTCTGTTGTACATGACGCATCCGGGAAGTCCGCAGACCGGGGTTCCGTCGTCAAAATATGCCAGCAGGAACATGGCGCCCGGGAGCACCGGTGCGCCGTAGGTAACGATATGCGCACCCGACATTTTGATGGCGCCGGGGGTCTGATCGTCCGGATCCACGCTCATCCCACCGGTGACGGTGATGAGGTCGACGCCTTTTGCTTTTAATTCGAGGATAGCGTCGGCTATTTTTTCTTTGTCATCATTCAGCGTGATATGTTCGACCGTTTCGATGCCGAATTTCTTCAACTTTTCCATGACGACCGGGGTAAATGTGTCCCGGATTCTGCCATAGAATACCTCGTTGCCGGTTGTGATGATGCCCGCTTTTTTGATCTGATAGGGGACAATGCGGGCCAGAGGCTCTTTCCCGGCGGTGTTTTTTACCTGCTCCATTTTCTCTTTGGCGATGACCAGAGGAATGATGCGGGTTCCCAGAAGCTTGTCGCCGGCTTTGACTGCTGTGTTGGTATGGCGGGAGGCAATCATAATTTCCTCAATCTCATTGACAGCGGCCAGGCGTGCCACATTGATCTGGAAGAGACCGTCGCAGGTAGCGGACAGTTCAATTTTACCCTCTTTGGGACTGCTCGCTTTCATGTGGTCATTGAGGCAGATATCCCGGAGTATTTCAGCGGCCTCATCTTCGTGCAGCATGGTTTCGTCTTTCTCCCAGACGTAGAGATGGTCTTTCCCGAGCTTGAGAAGTTCCGGAATGTCCTCCTCGGTGACGATGTGTCCTTTACGGAACGCGGTGTCCTTTACAACGTCCTTAAGGATTCGTGTGATGTCGTGGCAGAGGACGTGGCCTGCTGCCTCGGTTGTTTTGATCAGTTTCATTTGATGTGCCTGCCTTTCCTGGTGTTAGTTTGTATAGGTTGATTTTGCCATATGTTATGAAACGCTGTACCAGTGTGCTTTTCAACTATTATCCACTTTGTTCTGAGGCGTATGTATGAAAGTTGATGTTTGTTTGGATAGTATATTTTTGATTTTGCATATATCGGCTTTGCGTTTTGCCGATTCAGGATTCTTCTTTTATTTCTGCTCCTGGTGGATTCGTTATTGATCTGTTAGCATCTTCGTCAGGAAAATATTTCCGGAATATGTCATCCGATGCCGTCTGTATTTCCTGCCGCATCGCGTGGTATCGCCGTAAAAATTCTTTTCCCTCGTCCGTCAGTTCGGAGGAACCGCCGTTTTTTCCGCCGATCTGCCGTGTGAGCATGGGAAAGCCGACCACTTTTTCCGCGCGTTTGATCAGTTTCCAGCATTTGCTGTAAGACATGTGCATGACCTGCGCCGCCATGTTGATGGAGCCGTGTTCCTGAATCTGGCGGAAGAGTTCGGCCACACCGGGGCCGAAGAAGTCGTCTTCGTTTTCAATTACTATTTTGGTTTTGGGTCTGAGCATAGGGGCGCCTCCCGTAAAAATTGCTGCAACTGTGCCGATGGGTATGGTAATGGTTTTATTTTTTCCTTTTTCCGGAGGTCAGATAGCTCTTTATTGCCTGTGCAATTTCTTCCGGTTGATTCAGGTTCAACACGGGGATATCTGCGGGAAAATTCCCGGTATCTGCGCAATCCGAGGCAATGCCGACCAGCGTATCCGGATCACAGACCGGAGCAGAGGAGTTGCCTTCCCGGACAATTTCAATTTTCGGGTAATCCGTCCATTTAAATCCCTCCAGGAGGATCAGATCTGCTTCCGGAAATGCCCGGATCAGATCCTTTTCTGTTATCACAGGAGCGGTCACTTTTTGTGCAGCCGGGTGAGAGACTTTTTGCGGGACGCTTTCATGGGAAAGGGGCCGCGCTTCTGAATCACTTCCTGTGCCTGAGTCAGGGTTGCGTTTGATCACCATGGTAAGCTCATCGGAGTAGATCGCCGTGCCGCAGGCTCCGGCAGTCCGGTGACGGTAACTGTCCGTTCCCGGGACATCCGGGTCAAAGCCGTGCCCGTCATGTTTGATGGTTGCCGTCTGCCAGCCCATTTCGCGGAAGATGGGGATCAGTCGGGTGATCAGTGTCGTCTTGCCAGAGTTTTTTACGCCGGAGATGACAAAGATCCGGGGATCCTGTGGCGCGTGCATATCAGATTCTCGTAAGGCAGCCATGGTGGAGTCCTGTGAGGCAGCCATGGCGGAGTTCTGTGGAGCAGCCAGGACGGTATTCTGTGACATATCATTGTTTATTTCCTGCGGTTCGGTATGATCAGGAGTCGGCGGTATAATTACATCAGAATTATCTGGTGCGGGTACCATCGTTTTCTGCAAAGTGTTCGCGGTTGTTTTTGGCGGAAAGGATGCCCTGGCGCCAAAAGCGTTCGGTGTAATCACAGGATCTGACGAAGATAAGAGCCAGATATTGACCGTATCCCCATGATTCAGCGCAGGAGTGCCAGGCGCGATGTCGATCAGGCAGTTGCACCCGCGCATGGAAGCCAGTACGCCGGAGGAGTGGAGGCCGTCCGGCAGATAGACGGCACCATTCTCATACCGGGCGCGGATAAACCGGCGGCCTTTGCTTGCTTTTTGGAACTGGCCGTGAAGAATCGCACTCGTCTGCTGCATGGAATAACTGCCGTCTCCTGTCATTTTTGTCAGGGCAGGGCGGACGAGCAGTTCCATGTTGGCCAGTGCGCCGAAAGGATTTCCGGACAGACTTATGACGGGTACATCCCGAAAAACGGAAAAGATGGTGGGAGATCCGGGCTTTAAGCGGACTTTCCAGAATAGTTTTTCCGCGTCCAGGAGCCGGATGGTCTCATGCAGAATATCTTTTTTTCCCACGGAGACGCCGCCGGTGGTCAGGATGAGATCGGCGCCCTCTTTGGCAGCCCGGCGGATTGCAGCTGCGACTGCTCCGGCGTCGTCCGGAATGTGTTCCTGCCAGAGCGGCGTGATTCCAAACTCTGCCAGCCTTGCAGAGAGAAGGTAAAAATTGCTGTTATAGATTTTTCCGGGCAGAAGCGGCTTTCCCGGTTTCATCACTTCATCGCCGGTGGTGAACAGAGCGATGCGGGGGGTTTCGTAGACGAGGACGGAATCTGTGCCCATGGCGGCCAGATTTGCAAGCTCCACATACCCTAGCTTTTCCCCGGTCTGCAGCATGCAGACGCCTTTCCGGAAATCCTCGCCGCGGTCACAGTAGTTGCCGTGTACCGGCACCGATTCGCAGATGGATACCGTTGTCTCGCCGTAGTCGGTGCTTTCCTGACGCACACAGCAGTCGCAGCCAGGCGGGATTGCAGCACCCGTCATGATGCGGACCGCTTCGCCGAACTGTACAGTGCGATTAGAATACTGTCCCGCATCAATTTCTTCGGTGACGCGGAGGACAGCCGGGTGTTCGGCGGAAGTTTCCCGGATGTCGGCGGCACGGCAGGCGTAACCGTCGATCGGAGAGCGGTCAAAGGGCGGATTTTCCATCTCTGTTATCATGTCTTCGGCGAGAATCCGCCCGGCGGCGGACAGGAGCGGGAGCCGCTATGTCCGGGTGATTTTTTTGGTTTGGTTTAAGATGCAGGCTACGGCATCTTCGAGGGTGATTCCCTCGCGGCAGGTTTTGATGTTCATGTGGCTGCCTCCTTTTTTAACAGGTTCCGGCGTTGATATAGTATTGTGATTTTTGCGTTGTGAGGGTTCGGAGATCCTATCCCAGGATAAGGTAATTTTGTATTGCAACCTGCAAATCATATAAAATCGAGAAGTTGAGAGTACTTTTGCTTTCGCCCAATTTTTTCCTGATTCTTTTCTATAGATAGATACTTCCTGCCCAGGGAACCTGATTTTTTCATGTTCTTCTGTATTATCGGGTAGTATTTTGCCCAGGGAACCCGATTTTTTCATATTTTTCTATTATCGGGTATACTCCGCCCTGACAGTTCACTAGCTTCACGACTCAACAGATGTTCACGTAAGCACAAGGTGAATTGCCGCATTGCGGTAAGAGAAGGTGGCCTGGGCCATGCCCATAGGTTTCCTTGTCTATTTTTTCTCTGCCTGTTTCCGCTTATTATAACATGAACCCCGCCGTGCCCGTTCGCGAACCTCTGGTTCTTTGCTTTGCATAAGTTCGACTACGCAAATGGAGAGATTTGCTATCTCACTTATCACTGTCTGGGCAGTCGCCCTATATCAGAGCACAGATAGACATCCCCTTACGTGCCAGCGCGACGTGTCTGCCTATCTGCACTCTGCTGCACGGCTCATTGCTAGCGAGCACATTCTCCTTCGGTTCCACGCAGGATTCCGAGTCCGTGTCCCAGGCTTGGCAGCAGGAACTCCAGCGCTTCGGTTACGGCTTTCGGGCTGCCCGGAAGATTCACGATGAGCGTTTTTTTCCGGATGCCGGATACCGCGCGGCTTAACATGGCGCGGGGCGTGATGGTCATGGAGTAGGCGCGGATGGCTTCGACAATGCCGTTTGCCATGCGGTCGCAGACTGCAATCGTTGCTTCCGGCGTGATATCGCGCTCGGAAAAACCGGTGCCCCCGGTGGTAAAAATGACGTCGATTTGGCGTTGGTCTGCGAGGCGGATCAGCTCCTTTTCCAGTGACGGCCGATCGTCTGCGAGCAGCAGGGTTTCTTTCACATTGTAGCCGTCAGCCTGAAGAAGATTCACGATGGCAGGGCCGCTTTTGTCTTCACGCTCTCCGGCGGCGCCTTTGTCACTCAGAGTAATCACCGCCGCGGTAAACGGCCGATCCGGATTTGCTGCAATCATCTCTATGGTATCTCCCTTTTGAATGGTACCTTCGGACAGGACTTCGGCGAAGACTCCCTCCCGGGGCATGATGCAGTCGCCCATGGTCTGATAAATCTGACAGTGTGTGTGACATTCTTTCCCGATCTGGGTCATTTCCAGAAGCACATCTCCAATGCGAAAACGGGTGCCGACAGGCAGCGCACGCAGGTCATACCCTTCCACGACCAGGTTTTCTCCGAATGCTCCCGGCTCTACCTGGGCGCCTCTTGCCTGAAATTCGCGGATTTTTTCCGCGGAGAGAAGACTGATTTGCCGGTGCCACCTTCCGGCGTGGGCGTCGTTTTCTATGCCCCAGCCGGGAAGCAGGTGAGCGGAATCGACTTCCTGTTTGGGTGTGCCCCGTTTTGTACTGACGCAGATATGTAAAATCTTTCCCATCTGATTTCTCCTTTTGTGGTTATTCCATGCGGATGCGCGGCAGCTTTGCGCGCTTGTTCACTAAGCTCGCGCGAAGTGTCGCAGAGCATTTCTTTATTTTACAAACATGGTTTGCACGGTGGTGAATCGCTGTATCGATATCGCCAAAATTGGATTGGCTATCCCCCGATTTTTGACATCCCCCGTGTCTCGGCGGCCAAAGGTCTGCCTGTGAAGTCCTGTTCCGGCAGATATTCCGGCAGATGTTCCGCAGAGTTTTTCGTGAGTGTTTCAAAGCAGTGCATCTTCGGTTTGGCTGAAATGGCCTCCGCCAGAATACGCCGCACGGTTTCATCATCCTGGTTTTGTAATGTGATACCGGGATTCTGCCCTGATTGCAGATCATCATCTTTTTGGCATTGCGGCAACATGGTATTGCTCCGCAGTGCAGCCCGGACATCAAAAGTGCTTTCATAACCCAGGCACGGCTTGATTTCACCGGTGGAAGTCATGCGGATACGGTTGCAGGTATGGCAGAACTTTCCGTGAATCGGGCTGATGAAGCCGACACTGCCGTCAAAACCGGGAAGGCGATAGTAGACGGCGGGTCCGTTTCCGTGCGGTTTTTGATCCGGTGTGAGCTGCCCGAATTCATTTTCAATCTGCCGGTACAGGTCTGTGTTGGAGATCGGGGCACCGAATTTTCCCTGACCGACCGGCATGAGTTCTATAAAACGAATATCTGTCCCGTATCGTTTTGACAGTGTCAGCAGATCTTTCCAGGCATCTGCGTTGAGGTTCTGCTGCAGGACGGAATTGATTTTCACTTTCAAACCGAATTGCCGGGCAGCTTCCAGGGAAGAAATCACCTGACTCAGGCAGTCGGAACCGGTAATTTTTGCATATAAATTCCAATCGGTCGTGTCCAGGCTGATGTTGACCGCGTCCAGTCCGGCTTCCGTGAGTTCTCTCAGATATTTTCTCAGGAGGACGCCGTTGGTCGTCATGGTCACCTGCTGCACGCCGGGAATCTGTCGGATCATGCGAATCAGATCCGGGCAGCCGAGGCGGGCGAGCGGCTCGCCGCCGGTAATCTTAAAACGGGTGATGCCTAAACAAACAGCCTGTCGACAAACGCGCGCGATTTCCTCAAATGTAAGAATTTCCGCCATGGGAATCGTCGGAATCCCGTGAGGCATGCAGTAGACACAGCGGAGATTACAGCGGTCGGTGATGGAAATTCTCATGTAGTTGATTTCTCTGTGGAAAGAATCTCTCATATTTCTATATTTCCTTATAAATAAAATGTCCGCTTCTTCCGCCAGCTTTTTCGACAAGATGGATATCGGAAATGACCATTGTTTTGTCGATGGCTTTGCACATGTCGTAGATGGTGAGCAGCGCCGTGCTCACTCCGGTCAGCGCTTCCATCTCCACTCCGGTCTGCCCGGAACATTGTACGGTGCAGGTGGCGTTGATGCGTCGATTTTCCGGTTCTAATTCAAAATCAATGTTGCATTTCTGGATCAGCAAGGTGTGGCAGAGCGGGATGAGGGAGGAAGCCTGCTTTACCCCCATAATTCCGGCGACCCGGGCGACGCCGAGGACATCTCCTTTTTTTGCGGTGCCTTCCCGAACAGCCTGCATTACTTCGCGGCAGACCAGAATGCTTCCGGTTGCCGTCGCGGTGCGGGAGGTTACGGGCTTTTCTGAAACATCGACCATGACGGCGTTGCCCTGATTATCGAAGTGGGTAAAGTCCTGATTCATTTTCTGCGTTCCTCCTGAAATATGTGTCTGGTTATATAGTGAAGTGCGAATTATTAAACTAAAGTGTTGTAAGCAACATTTTGCGTGCAGATGTATAGCAAAAACATACCATTTGCGAGCTATGCTGTGTCAGATTAGCTTACGGGGTTTCTGCTCTGACATCGGTTCATGCGACTATTCCCTTAGCAACAGCAGGGCTGCTTCCGGTATCCGGATTTCCAGCTTCTCCTGCTCGGACAGTTCCAGTGCCCGTCCTTTATCCATCAGCAGCCGCATCTGTGTTCCGCCCTCATCGCCGCAGTTTAAAATCAGTTCAGATTCAAACTGTTGCTCCATCAAGTGATCGACCTGCATGACGGCGCAGTTGGCGGGGATAGCATCGCCCCCAGCTTTTGCGGGCGCAGGACAGATATTGCGTCCATTGTCTCCGGTATCTGCGGGCGCAGACTCGACATTTCCTGCATAGCTCCCGTCTTCCGCAGGTGCAGGAGCGATATTATGTGCGTCGTCCCCGTATTCTGTGAGTGCAGAACGGATACTGCGATCATCGCTTCCAGCGTCCTTGAGTGCAGAACCAATATTGCGTGTATTGCCTTCGTTTTCTGTAGTTGTCGGCCCGGCATTCGGGAATGTCGTTTTTCCGATGTCGGAAATGACTTCAATGTAGTGGGCGCGGGCGCCGACAAAAGCCAGATCTTCCGGTACTTCCCGTTCCAGCACAAAGCGCATCTGCCAGTCCGGTGCGAAGATTTCGTGTGCGGAAATCCGTTTTGCCCGGGAAAAATTCCGGCAGCCGGAGAGCCGTGCGGCGGAGATCGTTTCCGGATTCGCGAAAAAGTCCTTTTTTGGCTGGATCGTTTCCACATGGCCGTTGCTCAGCACGCAGACCCGGTCGCAGAGATGGTATACTTCGTCCCTGCTGTGCGTTACAAAAAGAATGGTTTTCCGGATGGCGGCAAACAATTCGATCAGTTCCTCCTCTACCTGCCATTTCAGATAGGTATCCAGCGCGGAAAGCGGTTCGTCCAGAAGCAGGATTTCTGGTTCTGAGGCCAGCATCCGTGCCAGCGCCACCCGCTGCTTCTGCCCTCCGGAAAGCTGCCGCGGCAGATGATTGGCCAGTCCTTCCAGGTGAAATCTTTCTATATAAGTCTGTACGACTGCGGGTTCCGTATGCTTTCCAATACCGGACATGATAATTTTTTCAACTGTAATATTATGAAAGAGCGCGTAGTCCTGAAACATATACCCGACCCGGCGTTTCTGTGGAATCAGGTTAATTTTTTTCGTGGAATCAAACAGTGTCTTTCCGTTCAGGATAATATGTCCCTCGTCGGGCGTCTCTATGCCGGCAATGCATTTTAAGGTCATGCTTTTGCCGCAGCCGGAGGCGCCGAGGATGGCGAAGACCTCATTTTCCTCTGTCTGAAACGTTGTATCGAGAAAAAAATTCCCGACTTTTTTCTTTATGGATACGTCTATTGACATGGTGTGTACCCTCGATTGGTTGTGTGTGGTTAGAACGCGTGCTATATTTTCTGCTTGCCTGGTATCGTGATTTCATCACGATCCAATTCGTCACTCGTCAAATACATGCCAGCATGTATTTTCCAGCTTTACACGCTTTATCACTAAGCTCAAAAACACTTCGCTAAGTGATAAATGCGTCGTTTGCACTCATTATATCATATTTTCGAAATGAACCGACCTTTTACTGGCCTGTTTTTCCGGCAGCACAGGCTCAGAACCCTCAATGCAGCTTATATATTATGGAACAGATTACCACCGCTGCACATTTTTCATATTTTTTCCGGCCACCAGATTCATCGATACAATAACTCCGAAAGCGATGAGCAGGATAATAATCACCCAGACGCCGCCGGTTAAATAGTCGCCGTCCTGGATGACCATGGCGATGCGCTGCGAGATGGTGGATGTCTTGTGCGGGATATTTCCTGCCAGCATGGAGGTGGCGCCGTATTCGCCCAGTGCCCGCGCGAACGTGAGGATGGTGCCGGAGACGATGCCGGGGCCGGAGTTGGGTACAATGATCTTCCAGAAAATCTGGAACTCGGACATGCCGAGGGTCCGCCCCGCGTAGACCAGGTTAGAGTCGAGCTGCTCGAATGCCGCCCGCGCGTTGCGGTACATCAGCGGAAAGGCGATGATCGTGGCCGCGATGATGCAGCCGGCCCAGGTCTGCACGATTTTGATGCCAAACTGATTGAACAGGAAACTTCCCAGCGGCCGTTTCAGGCTGAACAGAAGAAGCAGGAAAAATCCGGCTACTGTCGGCGGCAGCACCATGGGGAGTGTGAGGAAACCGTCCGCGATTGCTTTGCCCCGTTCCCCGGCGCGAATGACTTTGCTCGCTGCAAAGATGCCGAGGAAAAAGCAGATGACGGTCGCCACGATTCCGGTTTTTAATGAGATAAACAGCGGGCTCCAGTCCAGCCCGGATAAAATTTCGACGATTGTTTCCATACCTGTTCTCCTGTTTTGTCGGAAAATGCTGTTTTCATGATTTCATGGATGCGGGAGAAGCAAAGTGTAGATTAATACCCAAAGCTGCTCCCGAAAGGCTTCCTGGCAGAAAAGGCATCTGAACTTTGCAGATGCCTTTTCCCATTACATGTTTTTTCATCTTCGTTTGCCGCAGATTTTTGTATCCGGCGATCCATACGCACTGTTCGTTTTTTGAATCACCGGATCTTTTCACAATGATCCGGTCGGAATATTTACTCAACATCCGTATCGAAGTAGTATTTCTCAAAGATTGCTTTCGCTTCCTCTGAGATAAGGAACTCGATAAAATCTGCCGCCGCAGCCGATTCCAGCTCGTCCGCGCTGCCGTTTGCAACCTGCGCTACAGGATAGATGACATCTCCTGTTAAATCATAACTTACAACTTCAAGAATTTCAACCTGATCTTCATATCCGTATGTATCAGAATAGTAGGTTGTGCCGACCTCGTTGGACTGCTCGGCTACCGCCTGGAGTACTTTGCTGACATTGCCGCACTCATTGATCTCGATGCCGCCGAGTGCTGCGGAGACTTCATCGGTGGTGATGGTGGAGACATCCTCCACCTCATCCAGCATGCCGGCGTTTACCAACGCCTGACGGGTGTACTTGCCAACCGGAACAGAACCGTCCGCAAGTGCCAGGCTGGATGCGTTTGCGATGTCTTCCAGCCCGGTTACCGTGGTCTCGCTGCCGGTGTAGGTGATGACACATACCTGGTTATTGACGACGTTGTGGCGGGTGCCGTCCACGACCAGACCGTCATCCTCTTCCAGAGTATTCATCTGCTTCTGCGCTGCGGAGAAGAAGATGTCGATGCCGTCGCCGGCTGCTTCCTCAATCTGGGTCAGCAGAGTGCCGGAGCTGTCATAGCTTCCCACGATCTCCACGTTGGGCTGAGTCTCATTGTAAACGTCGATGAGCTCGGTCAGCACGGTCTGCAGGCTGGCTGCCGCGTAAATGGTAACTGTAGTCGCCTCGAACTGCTCTGCGGATTCCTCTTCTGCGGAAACCTCTTCCTCCGCCTCAGCGGAATCATCGGTGCTTTCTTCTGCCTCAGCAGAAACCGTCTCATCTGCGGTTTCTTCCACGGTGTCGCTGCTGCTGGTGCTGCCGCAGCCAGCCAGCATGGATGTGCCGAGCATGGCGGCGAGCAGGATACTGAATACTTTCTTTTTCATTGCATGTCCTCCTTGTAAATTGTTTGTGTATTATGTTGTGCAAAATAAATCTACGATTGATGTCGTTATTTTTAAAAGAAAATAACGATAAGCTTATTTTAATGAGAAATTTTGAAAGTGTCAATGAAAGATACCATGTTATGTTATTCTACTACGGAATAGAAATAGTTGTATTCGGAATAATCAGATTATGGGTTCGTGCGGGTATTCTAATCGGGAATCATATCTTTACGGGACAGGGAAGCCAAATAAGTCAAACATAAATTAGTATATCATGAATC
>JAJBTR010000260.1 GCA_020860745.1 Lachnospiraceae bacterium
ATTTTCTAAAATTGATCCGTTGCGATAGGAGGGATAATTTTATGTATGTAAAAGAAGGCATTGTTTATGGTGAGCAGCAGATGAGATCAGTCAAGGTAAAATCGGTGAAAGCATTAGATGATATGATTATGTTGATCACATTTTCTAATGGTGAGATGCGAGTGTTTGATGCTACAGTTTTAAATGGAACAGTTTACGAAGAATTAAAGACAAGAGCGGTGTTTGAGAATCCGGGTATTGATCATGGAGTTGTAACCTGGCTTGACGGTAAGGTTGATTGTTCGCCTGAATATATGTATCAGAATAGCTATGCATATGAACCGCTGGCAATATAAGTAAGTTCCAGGCAGTATGAATCCTGCCAGTATCATGGTACTTAGAAAAATCTGAAAATCCTCTCTTGAAATTTTTTACAAAAAAGTTATAATATCCTCATAGTGTGCAGCGATGCGTAAGTCCGGCTATCGCAGCACACTATTTTTATATGCTCTTATACATGGAGTATATATTTTATCTGGAATTGACAGGAGTACAACAGGGTTTCCTGTCAGCAAATGAAAGTATGAAGAGTGGGAGGATGATGAAAATGGAAGAGACCGCACAACAGAAAAAAATGGCCACGATGCCGGTGAACAAGCTGATGCTGCGCATGGGTATCCCTATCATATTATCCATGATGCTCCAGGCATTGTACAATATTGTGGACAGCGCTTTTGTCTCAAATATGGCGGAGAACGGTGAGGAAGCCCTGAATGCGCTGACATTGGCGTTCCCGGTGCAGATATTGATCGTGGCGGTGGGCGTCGGAACCGGTGTGGGTGTCAATGCGCTGCTCTCCAAAGCGCTGGGACAGAAAGATTATGAAAAAGCAAACCGCGTGGCGGGGAACGCTTATTTTGTGACCTTTCTGATTTATATAGCCTGCGTGCTGTTCGGGCTGTTTGGCGTAAAGGCGTACATCGGGAGTCAGACATCCAATGAGCTGATTCTGACCATGGGCGTGCAGTACCTAAGGATCTGCTGCACGGTTTCCTTTGGCATGTTGTTTTTTGCAGTATTTGAAAAGGTGATTCAGGCCACCGGCCGCTCCATCTATTCCACAATCGCCCAGATTCTGGGTGCAGTGACCAACATCGTGATGGATCCGATTCTCATCTACGGGTTGGGTATTTTTCCGAAGCTGGGTGTGCGGGGCGCGGCGCTTGCCACCATTATCGGGCAGATTGTTTCCTTTGCGGTTGCCCTGACGTTCCATCTGAAGTTCGATAAGGAGATTAAAAACGGGCTGCGTTACCTGAAACCCTCGAAAAAAATCATCGGTGAAATTTATTCCATCGGGCTGCCTGCAATCATCGCACAGGCACTGATTTCCATCATGACTTACGGATTGAATCTGATCCTGGTCAGAGTGGGGGAAAATATGGTGACAGCCTACGGCCTGTTTTACAAGATACAGCAGTTTATCCTGTTTGCGGCATTTGGCCTGCGGGACACCATCACTCCGGTGATCTCGTTCAGCCATGGTATGCGGAATAAATCCCGGATTCACGACGGCATTAAATATGGAGTTATCTATTCTGTTGTGATTATGCTGATCGGCGCTGTGTTCCTGGAACTGTGCGCGGCACCGCTCTGCGGCGTGTTCGGCCTGTCCGGTGATACCCAGAATATATGCATCAGTGCAATGCGCATTATCTCCATCAGTTTTGTGTTTGCGGGAGCCAGCATCGCGTTTCAGGGAATTTTCCAGGCGATCGACTGCGGGATGCAGTCGCTGGTCATTTCTCTTTGCAGACAGCTGATTTTTGTGCTGCCGGTGGCGTGGGTGTTTGTCCGGATGATTGTCACCTCGGGCGCGGCAAATTCCCTGGTGTGGTGGACCTTTCCGATTGCGGAGGTGGTCACAGCGGTGATCGGAATATTCCTGCTGCGGAGCGGGTATAAGAAGAAAGTTGTTCATCTGGGCTGATATTTTCATAAAAGAGAAAGGGGCAGATCAGGAATTAGGAATAAGGGGTCTGCTCCGGTAAAAATATAATAATTATAAAAATGCTGACATACGGAAGGGAGAAACAGCTTTATGAAACAGCGAATTATTACCATCAGCCGCGAATTCGGCAGCGGCGGGCGCACTATTGGGAGGACCCTGGCGAAAGAGCTTGGGATTCCGTGTTATGACGATGAGATTTTGCTAAAAACTGCTGTGGAGAGCGGCCTGGCGGAGGATTTTATCAAAGAGCACGGTGAATATACGGCGTCCAACAGCTTGCTTGGCACTATTTTTGCCACCCGGGACTATCAGGGACGATCCATGCAGGATGTGGTGTGGCAGGCGCAGAAAACCGTGATTGAAAAAATCGGACAGGAGGAATCCTGCGTGATCGTGGGACGATGTGCGGACTATATTTTAAAAGACATTGCGGATTGCCTGACCGTCTTTATCCATGCGTCCAAAGAATTCCGTGCGCATCGGATTGTGGAGGTCTACGGGGAAAATGAGACAAAGCCGACGAAACGGCTTTCTGATAAGGATAAGCGGCGGAAAAATTATTACCAGTTTTATACAGACCTGGAGTGGGGGCATGCACAGCACTATGACATCTGCCTGGACAGCGGTGTGTTCGGACTGGAACGGTGTGTGGAAATATTGAAAGAATTGTACTAAAATCTGAGAGAGTGTTCGGAATCCTGTGTATTGTCGAAACCTGTTGAAACTCCCTGCCAATTAGAAATTCCCGCGATTGACAACGCAGTCAGAAGTGTTATAATATCCGTAGTTTACCACACTTTCGAAAGTCAGTTGTAAAGAGCAGATTCAGACAAATCTGTGTGTGGAAATGGGGAGTTCAGGAAAGGGATATATCTATTTTGGGGATATTATTAGTTGACAGGATGAGAACTAGCACCATAATCTTGACAGACAGACAGACAGACAGAGGGAACATCTGAATTTATTAACTTATTTTGTATACAATGACTGAACGGAGCTTGCAGAAAATATAGGCAGGCTCTGTTTTTGTGTGCAAAATTTTTTTGCCGCAGAGGAGTCTTTTGTATAAATTTTTTAGGAAAGAGGAGAGGAAAATGAAACTCAAAAACAAGTTACTGAAAAAGCTGCTGGCCGGCGGCATGGCGTTATCACTGGCGATTGCTATGCTGCCTGCTTCGGCGATGGCGGCGGAGGCGGATACGTTAGAGGACGATGAAGCGTATTCTTTTTATCTATACCATGGAGAGGATCAATCCCTTCTTCGCAGCGAAGAAGCCTGTTTGTCGGGACAGATTGAATATTATGTTCAGGATGCGGATCACCCGGACGGAAGCTGGACTGTGATTGATGGTACGGTAACTATTATTGAAAATGATGGCGTGATCAGTGAGCTGGGAGAGAGAAATGAGGATGGCGATTATACTGTAACAGCGCTGAAAACTGGTACGGCAACCATAAACTTTACATATGAAGCACTGGAGGGAACGGATGCCTCGCAGTATAATGGCTCCATCACGTATACAGTTACTGTTGTCGAAAAAACCTATTCTTATAAGGTTACCGCTGACAATTATGCTTACTTCATGGTTCCCAATCAGACCAGGACGCTTACTGAAACTATGACATGTTATTATTATAACGAGGAAAAGGGAGCGATAGATTCTTATATCGTGGACCCTGCTGAATATACAAGAGATATAGATATTTACCGGATGGACACCAAAAAAGCCGTAGATGCGTTTGATGTGGCAGTAAACGAAGATGGTTCCATTACTTTGACGGCCAGGGAAGATTATGGAGTAATCAATCTTATGCTTATGATGACTATAACTGCGTATGTCGATGGAGTGGTAGTTGGGGTGGATACAAGCCTCGGATATGGAATCCGGAATTCCTATTATTCTGTGAGAGGAGGAGAAGGAGAATATACAACAATCGAACCGGGCGGATCGATGTCCGTCAGCCCCGCTTTGCTTTATTATGACAAAGATTATCCGAACGTGAAAGAAATTGAAACTGATTTTACTCTTTCCGTTGGTAACGTTTATGACGGCAATTATACAGAGATATCCGGAGATGATGTGCTGACCTATGATACAGATTCTATGACGGTTACTGCAAAGGATAAAGCGAGTGATGTAACTTATCCTGTAACAGCCAGGATGAATTTGATTTATAATAATGGAACGGATTCGACGGGTTTTAACGTGATTATCTGTGATCATGAATGGGTGGCAGATTATACAGAGGGCGATGAGATTCATTATTACTGCACAAAATGCGATGAAGAGAAAACAGAAAAAACGGGAGATGTTTTAAATGGTGTCTGCCAGGCATCGGACGGCAATTGGTATTATTATGTTGATGGCGTAGTCCAGTCAGGTTATTCCGGTTTCCAGTCCAACAGCAACGGCAAGTGGTATATTGATGGCGGCCAGGTTACATTTAAGAAAAACGGTGTCTTCCAGGATACAGAGGGAAGCATCGGCGCGAAAGGTACCTGGTATTATGTGACCGGAAGCAAGGTGAGGACAGATTACACTGGTGTTGCCGATTATGCGAATTCCAACGGCTGGTGGTATATCAAAAACGGCAAGGTTGACTTCAGTTTCAACGGAATCGCTTCGAATGCCAACGGCTCCTGGGTCATCAAAAATGGCAAAGTAAATTTTGGCTATAATGGCACCTATAAATATAAAGGAAAAACCTACAAAGTGTCAGGTGGTAAAGTGAAAGCCTGAATCCTTTAAGAAGAGCGAGATAAGAAGCTGCCTCTTTATGATTTAAAGTCATAAAGAGGCAGCTTCTTTTTGCCTTCTTATCGATGAGTGTCAGATGAAAGATAAAAAGATCGGTTGCTTTTTGCAAAGGATAGATGGTAAATCTTTATCTATGCTTCTTTCTGCGGTATACGGTCGCGCCTGAAATGCCCAATCCGCTGATCGCCAGCAATGCTGCCCACAGCCACAGGGATGTGTTGTCTCCTGTCACTACGGAAGAATTGCTCGCTGCGGATGATTTGATTGTTCCAGCGGATGTATCTTCAGCACTTGCCGAAGCTGTAACCTCTTCATCGACCGTTTCGGACGCCTGTTCGGTTGTGGTCTCCGCTTCATTCAGTGTGCCGGCAGTGGTTGATAGTCCTATCGCTGATTTTGTCTTTGCAACATATACCGGATATATGCTGCCTGTTTTTTCATCTGTATTATCATATACAGTATAACCGCTTGCCACATCGTGGCTATATACCTGTCCTGTGCCGCTCTTTCCTGCGGTGCCGCTGCCAAAATATCCGCCTGTGATCGTAATATCTGCAGGATTATTATTGACCAGGCCAAACTCTCTTGAGGAACCGGATGCAAGGACATATCCGCCGCTGATGTTAATCGTCGCGCTTGTTCCGCCGCCGATTCCCGTGACGCCGCCGTTCGCTGTTACCGTTCCGCCCTGAATCGTGATTGTCCCGCTGCCATCCTCGTCACTGCCGATTCCCGCACCAAGGCCGGCTCCAGTGGCTGTTACGGTACCTCCGCTAATGAGAATGCTCCCATTGTGACCGCCGATTCCCACTCCGCCGTAAGGGTATCCGCTTATGCCTCCGCCTGTGGCTGTCACGGTACCTCCGGTGATCGTAACATCGTAGTCCTTGTGACGTCCGCCGCCGATTCCCACACCGCCATAATAGTAACCGTTTTTCGACCACTTCCCATCTCCACCCTTGGCTGTCTGGGTGCAGATGTGGATAATACTATTTGCGCTGTCCTTTTTGTTGCCGCCGCCGATTCCCGCACCGCCAACGCCAATCGCATAGTTGGTTGATTGTCCATTTCCTGTGGCTGTTACCGTACCGCCATTGATTATTACGGTGCCGTCGCCGCCTTCGAAGCCGCCGCCGATTCCTGCAGCGCCATTGCGTCCTCCTGTTGCATTCACGGTGCCGCCGTTGATTGTTATGGTGCCGTATGTTTCCTTTGTGCCGCTGCCTATTCCTGCTCCTTCGGAGTACTTTCCGTCCGCATCAACCTTACCTGTTCCTTCTGATTGCCCGTATATATTTAAAGTCTGACCCTCTGTTACAGAGATACCGCCTTTTACTGCCGTGAGTGTATATCCATCCGCCAGAATCAGGTTTACTGTGCCTTTCACCTTGATTCTGCTTGTTATTGTCCGGTCACTGTTTACCACATACCATGTAGTCTTCCCACTCTCCCCCCCCATGTTGTCTGGTCGGTAACAGAGGTATAATCGGAACAGGTTTTCTTCTTCCCGTTCTCATCCAGGTATTCCACGGAGGCTGCCGCGGCCTGTGATACCCCGCTGCTGAAATAATCCAGCACGTCCCACAGGGTATTAATATTGGACACCTGCAACTGCTCCTCTTCCGTCAATTCATCGTAATAGATGTCGCAGATATCCGAGGCTTCGGTATAAATTTCAATCTGTTCGTCATTTTCCATGACGGAAATCTCACTTACCGATGGCAATCCGCTGATCCGGGTTTCTACTTTGCAGATCACGCACTCGTCTGTGCTATTCCCATGTTCGCAGAGATTTGATGAACTTCCAAGAAGCAGCGTTGCTGTTTCTTCCTCGGCTTCTTCCTTTGTTCCGCCTTCCGTTTTTTCCCCGGCGCTGTTCTCTGATTCATCTTCGGTACTGCTCTCTGATTCTTCCCCGGAGCTGCTTTCTGTTCCTTCCCCGGCGTCGGCTTCCGGTTTTTCTCCGGTCTCTGCATTGCCGGACTGTTCCTCTGCCGCTTCCCCATCTGCTTCCTCAGAGGATGGAGATTTTGCTTCTTCATCAGCCGCCTCTTCTGCCTCTGTTCCGCTTCCTTCCCCTGTTCCTCCTTCATCGGAAACTGCTGGTCCCGTTTCACCGGAACTCACATTATCCTGCGCAAACGCACTCCCGCAAGTCATCCCGACTAACAGGCACATTGCAAGAAGAATGCTTAAAACCTTTTTGTATCCTTTTAAGATTTTCATTTCATGTGCCTCCTCTCTGGCAAATTGTATCCAATGATTAAGGCGACATAAGGGTAAAGACTTTACACCCTTATTCACCATACGAACCTGAAAATACTTACCTTTTGTCACCTTAATCATATTATAAGTCATCACTTTCTGTTTTCGTACACCCGTTTCAATGAAAAAATGGGTAGGTGAGCCCCCGGATTCGGTGTTTTTTGTGCGGATGAGCGAACAGTAAACGCAAAGACATTATATGAGATTTTGCCTGTATCGTCACAATTCTTACGGAGTTTTCATATGATGAAAAAAACAGTATCAGGAATTCATCATGAAAAAGATTGGAAAAGTCTGTGCAGCATTCGGTCTGTCGACGTCCCTCGCCGCAAGCTTATTGCTGGGCGGGTGCGCAAAGACGGACGATGGTTTTGGCACATCGACGGAGTTGGAGAGAGATATCGAGGAGGCTTCCGCTGACGTTGGAGCGGCGGGAGATGCTGAAGACGCGTCCGCAGGTAATGGAACAAAGGAGGATGGCGCGGAGGATTCTGATGGCGGATTAGAAGAGAAGGCACTAAATGAAACTGTGAAAGTGACTTTAAATGAGGTCGCCCACTCGATTTTCTATGCGCCGATGTATGTGGCTATCGAGGAAGGCTATTTTGCAGAGGAGGGCATCGACCTGGATCTGGTCTGCGGCTACGGCGCTGACAAGGTGATGACGGCGGTGTTATCCGGCGAGGCGGATATTGGGTTTATGGGACCGGAGACCACAATTTACGCAGCGAATGAAGGTGCAAACGACCAGGTGGTGAATTTTGCTCAGCTGACTCAGCGAGCCGGAAACTTTCTGGTAGCACGGGAAGAAACGGATGATTTTGAATGGGGTAACCTGACGGGAAAAACTGTTTTGGGCGGGCGCGAAGGCGGTATGCCGGAGATGGTTTTTGAGTATATTTTAAAACAGAATGGGATTGACCCGGATAATGATCTGAATATCGACAAAAGCATTGATTTCGGCTCTACTGCGGCGGCCTTTATGAGTAACACGGCGGATTATACGGTAGAGTTTGAGCCCTATGCCACTTCTCTGGAGAACGAGGGCGCCGGTTATGTGGTGGCTTCCCTGGGCGTTGATTCCGGTTATGTTCCCTATACTGCTTTCAGCGCAAAATCCAGTTTTATTGAGGAAAATCCGGATGTGATTCAGGCGTTTACCAATGCGCTGCAGAAAGGTATGGAATATGTCGGCTCACATTCGGCCGGTGAGGTTTCGGAATCCATTGCGGCGCAGTTTCCCGACACGGACGCGGAGAGCCTGGAAACGATTGTTGCCCGCTATCTGGAGCAGGATACGTGGAAGAGCGATCTTACTTTTACGGAGGAGAGCTATGAACTGCTGTTGGACATTCTGGAGAGCGCAGGCCAGCTGACGGACCGTCCGGCGTATGAGCAGCTTGTGACGACTTTGTATGCGGAAAAAGCGGCGGAGTGATAAAGAAGTTCACCCCTGTGGAGCAATTCACAGGGGTGATGCTGCGTGCAGGAGTGCGTAAGGAATATGAATTGCAGGGAAATCCTGTGAAAAGGAGACTACCAAAACCGGCGGCGATATGGTAAGATAAAATCGGTTCCGAAAATAATACAGGCAGAATTTTTACCATGGCTGATGCTGCCGGGAAAAGGCAGCGGATGGGAGGTTTTATGAAGCAGGCAAGCATACATATTGATCGCAATTTCAAACTTGCAGATGTGGATGAGCGGATATACGGCTCTTTTATCGAGCATCTGGGCCGGGCGGTTTACGGGGGAATCTATCAGCCGGGCAGCCCGCTCTCGGATGAGCAGGGATTCCGCAGCGATGTCCTCGCCCTGATCCGGGAGGCGAAGGTTCCGCTGGTGCGGTATCCGGGCGGGAATTTTGTCTCGGGTTATCACTGGGAGGATGGCGTCGGGCCGAAAGAGCAGCGGCCGCGGAAGCTGGATCTGGCCTGGAGTGTGATTGAGAGCAACCAGTTTGGATTAAATGAGTTTATGGACTGGTGTAAAAAGGCAGGGACTTCGCCGATGATGGCAGTCAACCTGGGAACCCGGGGCGCGGAGGATGCGAAAAACCTGATCGAATACTGTAATATAGAAAAGGGGTCTTATTACAGCGATCTGCGCCGGAGTCATGGCGTGACGGATCCTTACGACATTAAGCTGTGGTGTCTCGGAAACGAGATGGACGGTCCCTGGCAGATGGGACACAAGACGGCGGAGGAATACGGGCGTCTGGCGGAGGAGACCGGGCGGATCATGCGCATGGTGGATCCGGAGATTGAACTTGTGGCCTGCGGAAGCTCATCCCTGTCCATGCCCACATTCGGATCCTGGGAGGAGACCGTGCTGGAACACTGTTATGACGAGGCGGATTATCTTTCTCTTCATACTTATTATGGAAATCCGGAGGATAAAACGCCGGACTTTCTCGCAAGCAGCGTCGCGATGGATGAGTTTATCCGCTCTGTTGTGTCGATCTGTGACTGTGTGAAAGCGAAAAAACGAAGCAAAAAACAGATCAATCTTTCCTTTGACGAGTGGAATGTCTGGTATCATTCCAACGAGGAGGATAAAAAGCTGGAGCGTTGGATACAGGCTCCGCATCAGCTTGAGGATGTTTATAACCAGGAGGACGCTCTGCTGGTGGGAAGCATGCTGATCACGCTGCTCCGCCATGCGGACCGGGTAAAGATTGCGTGCCTGGCACAGCTGGTGAATGTGATTGCGCCGATTATGACTTCTGACACAGGGGCGTGGCGTCAGACGATTTTTTATCCCTATATGTATACGAGCGTCTGCGGACGGGGAGCGGTGCTGCAGACTGTGGTGGATGTGTCGTCCTATGAGAGTGTCTACGGGGATGCGCCCTTCCTGGATGCAGTCGTGCTGACAGATGAGGAAAAAGAGACTTTGACGGTTTTTGCCGTGAATAAAGATCTGGAGGGATCCATGACCGTGAGCTGTGACCTGCGGCAATATGCGGATTACAGGATTCTGGAGCACATGGAGCTGGCGGAAGCGGATCTGAAAGCGGTCAATACCCGGCTCTGCCCCGATGCCGTGTGCCCGAAGAAGAGTGACGGGAGCAGGATTGAGGAGGGCAGGCTTACAGCGGTATTGAAGCCGAAGAGCTGGAACATGATCCGCCTGGGAAAATAATGACAAAATCGCCTCTTTACTTCAAGATTTTACTGTGTTAAAATTCTGCATAGACAGAGTGCCCGGACACGATAGAGCCTGATTTGGGATGAGCAATTTGCGGATTAGAATGAGTTGCTGCGCAGTGCCTTAAGTGTACCGGCGGTACGTTTCGGATGAGTTAAGCAGTATCAGGAGGCAGTATGCTATGAACAAAAAAATCAGAACGGAAGCGGTGGATCATTTATTTGACGCGATCCTTTGCCTGAAAGACAGGGAAGAATGTTACTCGTTTTTTGAGGACGTGTGTACGATCAATGAGATTTTATCACTGTCCCAGCGGTACGAGGTGGCGCGGATGCTGCGCCAGAAGAGGACATATCTCGATATCGCGGAGAAGACGGGAGCATCGACGGCAACCATCAGCCGGGTGAACCGCTCCCTCAACTACGGGAACGACGGATATGACATGGTTCTTGAACGGCTCGGCGAAGAATAGAATGCGCAGTGATTGTGCGGGGAGTGATGGCACGGATAAAAACGTAAAAAAGTCAGCGAAGAAATGATATCGCGAAACAAGTGTGATTGAAAAATACAGGCTCTTTCTCAGGAATCGGTCTTTTTGCTGTCGGTTTTCTTTTTTTTGTTTTTCGGGTCCGGTTCCTGCATGGAGTCTATGATTTTTTCCATGAGAAGCTTTTTGACATAGACATCAAAGTTCAGCAGGCAGATAAATACGAACTTCTGCAGGAAGTCCGCATCCTTTGCGTCGAGGTGTTCCATGGTACTGACCGCCTCCTGGCTGATCGTGAACTCCTCGCGGATGCTTTCTTTCATGCGCTCCACCTCCGGTTCTTCCAGGGAGAAGACCAGGCTGTAAATCTCCTCCAGGGAAGGAGAGTTATCGGACCAGTATGTCTCGGTGACCGGATTCAGAATGCTTCGGATGTCCTGGATGGAGAGGACACTCTTAAAATAGTAGATAAAAATCAGTGTCAAAAGGTGATCTTTGGAGTATTTCTTCTTCTCGGGTGGAGGAAGCAGATCGTTTTTGACATAATTATTGACCATGGCCTTGGTCAGAACCTTGTCACTTTTGTAGCGTTTGGAGGGGCCGAGCTGATCCTCCATAAAAGAAGTAATCTGATCCATATACAGCTGGATGTCGGGCATGGTCTCGGGACGTATGTATTTGATGCGTGAGAGACTGTCTAAGATACTGTCCAATAAATTCTGAATGTCAATCGTCATAGCAATTCCTTTCTGCCTTTTTTCATTATAGAACAAGCAGATTCGTATGACAAGTAAAAAATAAACGGAGAATCTATTGAAAAATAAGTTAGTTAGTGCTACACTTTGGTTGTTATGTCAAACTATGCCGCACAGGAAATAACAGAATTGAAATATTGTGTGCGGGAAAGTTTGAAACGAAAAAAGACCTATAATAAAAGCCCGCATCAGAAATGCGTTCAGAAAAAATAAATTTGTGCGCTGCGATCGGAGAGCAGCAGAGAGGAGTTTCGAATATGAATAAAATCACTTTGACAATCGATGGAATGGCCTGCGGAATGTGCGAGACGCATGTCTGCGATGCGATCCGCAAGGCAGTTGACAAGGGAGCAAAGGTATCTGCTTCCCACACGAAGGGAACGGCGGAAATCATTCTGGATGACTCCCCGGATGTGGCGCGGATCCGCTCAGCCGTTAACCAGACCGGGTATAAGGTGACGGATGTGAAGGTGGAGCCTTATGAAAAAAAGCGCAGGCTCTTTGGGAAGTGAGCCTGCACATGACTGGTTTCCGTGTCGGAGAAAAGAAGGTGCGGCATAGCGCGAAAGGGATCTTTTCCCGTCCTGATCTGTGGGTGTATATTACTGATATATTCCGTTGATCGTTACCTCAAAGACGGCTTCCTGACCGTTCAGATCATCCATGCCGTAGTCATCGGGAAAGGTTACGGTTACCGTGACGGTATCCCCCACATTTGCTCCGATCAGCTGGTCTTCAAAATCATCAATGTAGCTGCCGGAGCCGATGACCAGATCTGTGCCCGCGCCGTCTGTGCTGCCGCCGTCAAAAGCTACATCGTCAATATAACCGGTGTAGTCGATGTTGACGGTGTCGCCGTCCTCCACCACGAGGGAGGTGTCGGTGGAGTAGGATGTGGAATCCTCTGAGGAGGTATCCTCTGTATCGGCGGTTTCATCTGTGTCGGCATCGTCAGAGGCTGTATCTTCTTCAGAAGTAGTATCGTCTGCGGAAGCCTCATTATCTGCGGAAGTGTCCTCCGTGGTTTCTGTGTCGGCAGAGCTGTCGTCGGTCACGGTTTCCTCTTCGGCGGAGCTGTCTTCCGTCTCCGAGGAAGCATTATTTTTGACATAAGCGCGTCCGGCGAGGGCGCCGATCACAGCGGCTGCCGCAATGCAGATGCAGGCGATGAGAATCAGTTTTTTCACAGACATCTTTTTTTCTGCAGGATGCTCCCGGTCGAACTGGATTTTTCTGAGCAGTTTGAGCGTCTGCTCTTCCTGTCGTTTCTGCATGGCGCCTTTTTTGTTGTTTGCGTACTTAAATGTTTTAACCCGCTCTTCCAGGAGATCGGCGGCTGTTTTGCTGTCCGTATTTTTCAGGAAATAGTCAATTTTATTTTCATCCATGCAGGCAAGCTTTTTTTCCGCCTCATCGGAGAGAAAAGCCTGCAGATAAAGCTGCACGCGCGCATCATCGTGAAGCTGCCCACTCTGTATCAGGGAAATCTGTTCGAATACCGGCAGGGAAGCGGCGCCGATCAGGGGATAGCTGGCTGCGGCTTTTTTCTGCCGGATCAAAGATTTTACTGTCTTTTCGT
>JAJBTR010000179.1 GCA_020860745.1 Lachnospiraceae bacterium
CCTGTAATACCGTTGCACTTAAAATTCTCAAAAAACAACTCACTGAAATCAAAAGAACCTGTCTTTACGGTTGTAATTCAATGAATTGCATACATACAATTTGTTGCAATTCAGGCAAGGTATTGGATCAGCAATCGCACAGGTGAAAAAAGTTTACCGGGCAAAGTACCCCGGACATTATCTTAACGGATGGGTGAGCAGATAATTTTCTTCACGAAAACTTTATAAAAAAAGCGAAAACTTCACGCTTACAATATTGATTTCTATGTAAAATAAAACTATAATACTTTTTTGAACAGATATGGGGATTGTTGGGGAAGATTAGAGAAAGGAATGCGCGGAGACGTGCAGGACAAGTAAGTATTTTATGAATGAGAACAGACCTGAACATGATGGCAACAATAGTAATAATAAAAACGGGAGGAACGGGCAGAACCTCCTCTGGCTGGTGATGATCGTCGTGGTCGTTCTTCTGCTCGTGACGACTCTGACAAACCGGGTCAGCAGTCTGACAAACAAGGAAATCACGTATTCAGAGTTTCTCTCAATGGTGGAGAACGGACAGGTGGAGAGCGTCATCATTACCTCAAGCGAGATCCAGATTACACCGGTGACCAGTGAAAACGCGATGTACCAGGTCACGTATTATACGGTGAATCTGGGAGATGATAACTTATATGAGACACTGAATGAATATGATGTTGAGTATACCGGTAAGAACAGCAGCACCTCCAGCATGGTCTGGAGCATCCTGAGTCTGGTGATACCGCTGGTGATTATCTGGGGTATTTTCTATTTTGCCATGCGCAGGACGGGCGGCGGCAGCGGCGGTAGCATGGGCGTTGGAAAATCGACAGCAAAGATGTATGTGGAAAAAACCACCGGAGTGACATTCAAGGACGTGGCCGGACAGGATGAGGCGAAGGAAACGCTGCAGGAAATGGTGGATTTCCTGAATAATCCCCGGAAATATACGGATATCGGCGCCAAACTGCCGAAGGGGGCTCTTCTCGTGGGACCTCCCGGAACCGGAAAAACTTTATTGGCGAAGGCTGTGGCAGGAGAAGCGGGGGTGCCGTTTTTCTCTTTGGCCGGTTCGGATTTTGTGGAAATGTTTGTCGGCGTGGGCGCGTCCCGTGTCCGCGACCTGTTTAAGGAGGCGCAGAAGCAGGCGCCGTGCATTATTTTTATCGACGAGGTGGATGCTATCGGAAAGAGCCGCGACAGCCGCTATGGCGGCGGAAACGATGAGCGGGAGCAGACGCTGAATCAATTGCTGGCCGAGATGGATGGATTTGACAGCTCGAAAGGCGTGCTGATTCTGGCAGCGACCAACCGGCCGGAAGTGCTGGACAAGGCGCTGCTTCGTCCGGGACGTTTTGACCGGCGGGTTATCGTTGACAAGCCGGATCTGAAAGGGCGTGTGGAGACGCTGAAAGTGCATTCCAGACATGTTCTTATGGATGACACCGTGGATCTGGACGCGTTGGCGCTGGCTACAGCGGGCTGTGTGGGATCTGATCTTGCCAACATGGTCAATGAGGCGGCAATCAATGCCGTAAAGCATGGCCGGAAGTATGTCACCCAGTCAGATCTTTTCGAGGCGGTGGAGGTAGTCATTGCCGGTAAAGAGAAAAAAGACCGGATCATGGGTCCGAAAGAAAAGCGTCTGGTTGCTTATCATGAGGTAGGACATGCGCTGGTCAGCGCCCTGCAGAAGGATTCGGAGCCGGTACAGAAGATTACGATCGTGCCGAGAACGATGGGGGCGCTGGGTTATACGCTGCAGACACCGGAGGAGGAAAAATATCTGGAGACGCAGGCGGAACTGGAGGCTCGCCTGGTCACTTATATGGGCGGCCGTGCCGCGGAGGAGATTAAGTGTGACTCTGTAACGACCGGCGCGTCCAACGATATTGAGATGGCGACGAAGATAGCCAGGACGATGGTGACGCGCCTGGGAATGTCGGATGAGTTTGGACTTATGGCGCTGGAGACGGTGGAGAGTCAGTATCTGGACGGCCGTCCTGTGGCGACGGTGGCGGAATCCACAATCGCTAAGGTGGATGAAGTGGTGAAAGCCATGCTCCAGAAAGCGTATGATACTGCAAAGCAGATGATATATGCTAATCTTGATATTCTGGAGCGCATTGCGGACTACCTTTATGAGCACGAGACGATTTCCGGCAAGGAATTTATGGAAATCTTCAATGATATGAGACGGAGCCATACCCCGGTGGCGGTGGAAGCCGGTGCCGGTGTCCCGGCAGGCGCGATTGGGGACGAGGCGTTTGAGGACTAAGATGTTCGTGAATTGCGCATGAGGAGTGAAGTTCGTGAATAGTTACAGTAGGAGGGAGCATGTTCAATATTCAGGAGGAATTGAAGAAGCTTCCGGATCATCCGGGCGTTTATCTGATGCATGACGCGGGGGACGCGATTATTTATATCGGGAAAGCAATCAGTCTGCGGAACCGTGTCCGCCAGTATTTTCAGTCCAGCCGGAATAAGGGACCGAAGATTGAGAAGATGGTGACGCACATCGCGCGTTTTGAATACATTCTCACAGATTCCGAACTGGAAGCGCTCGTTTTGGAGTGTAATTTAATTAAGGAGCATCGTCCGAAATACAATACGATGCTGAAGGATGACAAGACATATCCTTATATCAAAGTGACTCTGGGAGAAAACTACCCCAGAGTTCTCTTTTCCCGTCAGATGAAAAAGGATAAGTCCCGTTACTATGGACCGTACACCAGCGCCGGCGCAGTCCGGGATACGATTGAACTGATCCGGAAACTATATCAGCTCAGAAGCTGCAACCGCGTGCTTCCGCGGGACACCGGAAAGGAACGCCCGTGCCTGAACTATCATATTCATCAGTGTACGGGTCCCTGCCAGGGATATATCTCTCAAGAAGAGTACCGGGAACGGGTGCGGCAGGCGATGGAGTTTTTAAACGGAAAATATACTGCGGTCATGCAGGAACTGGAAACGCAGATGACGCAGGCCGCGGCGGAACTGGATTTTGAGAAAGCCGCGGAAATACGTGATTTATTAAACAGTGTGAAGCAGATTGCACAGAAGCAGAAAATCACTGATTTCGACGGGGAAGATCGGGATATCATTGCCCTGGCTATGAATGACCGGGACGCTGTGGTCCAGGTGTTTTTTGTTCGGCAGGGAAAGCTGATCGGTCGCGAACATTTTCATGTGACGATCGGAGCGGAGGACACGCCGCGGGAGGTGATGTCCACCTTTATCCGCCAGTATTATGCGGGGACACCGTTTATTCCCCGGGAGATTATGCTGCAGATGGAGATTGACGACGCAGATATTATCGGCCGCTGGCTTTCTTCCAGACGCGGACAGAAATGCACGCTGCGTGTCCCGAAAAAGGGAAGCCGGGAAAAGCTGGTTGAGCTGGCTGCGCAGAATGCACAGATGGTGCTGACACAGGATCGGGAGCGGATCCGCCGGGAGGAGGGGCGAACCATCGGCGCGGTCAAAGAGATCGCCGCGCTCCTGGGTATCGGCTATGTCCGCCGTATGGAAGCCTACGATATTTCCAATACAAACGGTTTCGAATCAGTGGGATCTATGGTAGTATATGAAAAGGGAAAACCCTGCCGCAGCGATTACCGCCGTTTTAAACTTCGGACGGTAATTGGGCCGGATGACTATGCATCGATGCGGGAGGTGCTGACGCGCCGGTTTACCCACGGGATGGAGGAACGACAGAAAAACCATATCCGCGATCTGGGGGATGAGTACGGCAGTTTCACCCGTTTCCCGGATTTGATTCTGATGGATGGCGGAAAGGGGCAGGTCAATATCGCCCTGGCTGTGCTGGATGAGCTGGGACTTGACATACCGGTCTGCGGCATGGTAAAGGATGATCATCACAGAACGCGCGGATTATATTATAACAATGTGGAGATACCGATTGATACTCATTCCGAGGGATTTCGCCTGATCACGCGGATCCAGGATGAGGCGCACCGTTTTGCGATTGAATACCACCGCTCACTGCGCAGCAAAGAGCAGGTACATTCCGTACTTGACGATATTCCACTGATCGGTCCGGAGCGGAGAAAAGCCCTGATGCGGGAGTTTCAGTCGCTGGAGGCAATCCGGGATGCCGATGTGGAGGCGCTGAAGGCTGTCCCTTCCATGAATGAGCGGGCAGCGGTGTCGGTGTATGCATTCTTTCATCCACAGGTGGAAAGGGCAAAGGATATATAATACATTGATGTAGTGATTCACAGAATATGTATATGGAAAACTGAACCTCATATCCAAGGCAGACGGTAGGAAGAGTTTCGTCATCTTTCCGAGCATAGTGTTTGCTGTTGGAGCACTGTTTGAGCCTGTTTACAGGCGAGTTTGCGGAAACAGCAAACGACAGGCGGCGGGGGAAAGATAGAAACTCGACGTGTCCGCATTGGATATGAGGTTTAGTTTTCTCTAAACGATAAGGGAGGAACGTTATGCAGAAAGTCAGTGTGGCGAAATTCGCAGAGCACATGCGCCTGGAATGTCTGACACCGGGGATTGATATAACAGAACGCTATATCACAAAATCAGAGGTTAACCGTCCGGCGTTGGAACTGACTGGTTTCTATGAGGGCTTTGCAAGTGAGCGCATTCAGGTGATCGGTAAAGTAGAATCCGCTTACATGGAGCTTTTACCGAAAGAGATCAGTATGCTGCGTTTTCAGCAGCTTATGGAGCACGATATCCCCTGCCTGGTTCTCTGCCGGGGATACCAGCTGCAGAAAAAAGGATTTGAACTGGCGATACAGCGCGGGATCCCTGTGCTGGGTACCAGGCGTTCCACGTCTGATTTTCTCTCAGAGGCAATTCATTACCTCAGCGGGGAGCTGGCGCCCAGCATTTCCATCCACGGCGTGCTGGTGGATGTTTACGGTGAAGGAATTCTGATCATGGGGGAGAGCGGCATCGGAAAGAGTGAGGCAGCTCTTGAACTGGTCAAGCGCGGTCACCGTCTGGTTACGGACGATGTGGTGGAAATCCGGAGGCTGAGCAACAACTCCCTGGTCGGGAGAGCGCCGGCAATCACACAGTATTTCATTGAACTGAGAGGTATCGGAATCATTGATGTCAAAACATTGTTCGGCGTTGAGGCGGTGAAAGAAAAACAGACGATTGACCTGGTGATCAAGCTGGAAAACTGGGAAAAAGAGCATGAGTACGACCGTCTGGGGCTGGAGGAGGAATATACGGAAATCCTCGGTACACAGGTCGTCTGCCACTCGATTCCCATCCGGCCGGGACGTAACCTGGCGATTATCTGTGAGGCGGCGGCTGTCAATCATCGTCAGAAAAAGATGGGCTACAACGCGGCACAGGAGCTCTACCGCCGCGTGGAGAAGAATTTAAAAGAGAGCCGGGAAGCTGAGACCTGGCAGCAGAATGAATGAACAGGAGGATATGAAAATGATCAGAAAAAATGCGTGGGAAAAATATACGGAAGAGGAGCGGGCGCAGGTGTTTGCTTTTGCGGAAGAGTATCGGAGCTTTCTTTCTTCCTGCAAGACGGAGCGCGAATGTGTGACACAGCTGAAAGCGCAGGCGGAAGCAGCCGGATTTACGGATATGGAGGAAGTGATGGCGCAGGGAATTACATTGAAGCCCGGCGACCGGGTCTACGCGGATAATAAGGGAAAAAATCTGGCCTTATTTGTCATCGGCAGCAAGCCCTTTGAGGAGGGGATGAATATCCTTGGCGCGCACATCGATTCTCCCCGGCTGGATCTGAAGCAGAATCCACTCTATGAGGATACCGATCTGGCTCTTCTGGATACGCATTATTACGGCGGCGTTAAGAAATACCAGTGGGTGACTCTGCCGTTGGCGATACACGGTGTGGTGGCGAAAAAAGACGGGACTGTGGTGACGGTCAATGTCGGTGAGGATCCGTCTGACCCGGTTTTCGGTATCAGCGATCTGCTGATTCATCTCTCCGCGGAGCAGATGACGAAGAACGCGGCAAAGGTGATTGAGGGTGAGGATATGAATGTCCTTGTCGGCAGCGTTCCGCTGAAAGCCGACGATGCAGATGACGAGAAGAAAAAAGAAGAAAAGCGCAGAGTGTGCGCCAATGTACTGCAGATTTTGGGAGAAAAGTATGGGATTGAGGAGGAGGATTTCCTCTCCGCGGAGATCGAGATTGTTCCGGCGGGGGAAGCGAGAGATTATGGTTTTGACCGAAGCATGATCATGGGGTACGGTCATGACGACCGCGTCTGCGCATATCCCTCCTTTGCGGCGATGCTTGAGATGGATGTGCCGGAGCGGACCAGTGCCTGCCTTCTGGTAGACAAGGAAGAGATCGGCAGCGTCGGCGCTACCGGAATGGAGTCCCGCTTCTTTGAAAATATCGTGGCCGAGATTATGAATGCCTGCGGAGATTACAGTGAACTGAAGCTGCGCCGCGCATTGCAGAATTCCTGTGCCCTGTCCTCGGATGTCAGCGCGGCGTACGATCCGAACTATCCGTCGGTCATGGAAAAGAATAATTCTGCATATTTCGGAAAAGGGCTTGTGTTTAACAAGTATACCGGATCCCGCGGAAAGTCCGGATCGAATGATGCGGGAGCGGAGTATGTGGCGCATGTCCGCAACGTGATGGATTCTTCCGACGTATATTTCCAGACGGCGGAGCTTGGCAAAGTAGATGCGGGCGGCGGCGGAACGATCGCGTATATCCTTGGCAATTATAATATGCAGGTGATTGACAGCGGTGTGGCGGTGCTGAATATGCACGCGCCCTGGGAGATCATCAGCAAGGCAGATCTCTATGAGGCGAAGCGGGGATATGTGGCGTTTCTGAAGAATGCATAGAGAGGGTATACAATAACTATGGGAAAATCTGTGTATCGATTCCAATGCAGACACGGCAGAGATTTTCTACTTTTCTTCGCCGCTTATAGTCTGCTGTCTCCGCAAACTCGCACGTTCCGTGCTCAAACATGCTTCGACAGCAAACACTAGGCTCAGAAAACTTTCGAAAATCTGCCTAAAGTCTGCTTTTGGAATCGAACTACAGATTTTCATTACAGGTTTTCTATATAACGAAATGGAGCCTGGATGTAAATGGAGATAGTTCTTTCGTGGCGATTTGCGCCGCCAATCGAAAGACGGTGGGATGGAGATTAACATGAAAATATATGAAACATTATGTCGCCTTGCTGGGAGAGAATATGTCCTGCGGGATGAACCCATGAGCCGTCACACGACCTTTCGCGTGGGCGGACCGGCGGATTTCCTGGTGATGCCGGACAGAGGAACTTTGCCGCAGGTGATTGCCTGCTGTAAGGAGAATGCCGTTCCTTTTCTGGTGATCGGCAACGGCAGCAATCTGCTCTGCGGAGACGGCGGTGCGGACGGTGTGGTGATCGAGATCGGGAAGCGGATGGCGGACATCCGGGTTGAGGGGACTGTGATCACGGCGGAAGCCGGGGCGCTGCTCTCCGCGGTAGCTGCGCGGGCTGCGGCCGCCAGCCTGACCGGTCTGGAGTTTGCTGCCGGTATTCCCGGCAGTGTCGGCGGAGCCGCCGTCATGAACGCGGGAGCCTACGGCGGAGAGATGAAAGATGTTCTGACGGAGGTTACTGTGATCACGGCGGAAGGCGATATACGCACGCTGCCGAAGGATGGTCTGGATCTTTCTTACCGCCACAGCGTTATAGCTAAGCGGGGGTATATCGTACTCTCCGTGTCTATGGAATTGTCGGAGGGTGATCCGGATGCCATTTACGGACGAATGGCGGAATTAAAAGAAAAGAGAGTTTCGAAGCAGCCGCTGGAGTATCCCAGTGCGGGCAGCACATTCAAACGGCCGGAAGGGTATTTTGCGGGGAAGCTGATCGAGGACGCCGGTCTGCGCGGTTTTTGCTGCGGCGGAGCGCAGGTGTCTGAGAAGCACTGCGGTTTTGTTATCAACCGGGGAAACGCCACGGCGGCGGATGTTCGCACGCTTATGGAGCATATACAGCAGGTTGTAAAAGAACAGTCCGGAGTGATGCTGGAGCCGGAAGTGAAATTCGTGGGGAAATTTATGTAAGACGATCCTGTTTCCTGATTACGATGTGCTGTGAACAGCAGCATGGAGGTTAACATGTCTTTCTCGGGTGATATAAAAAATGAACTGGCGCGCCGTTTCCCTGACGAATACCACTGTTTGCTGGCAGAGCTGGCCGCCATAATCCATTATGCGGGCAGTCTGTCGGGAAACGCGGATTGCGGATCCATTGTGGTGGAGACGGAGAATGTCGCGCTGGCAAAAAAGTATCTCCGCCTGATCCGAAGAGCCTTCGATATTACACTGAGCCTGGATATCCGGAAGCTCCCGTCGGGAAAGCGGAATCTCTATCGGATCGAGTTGTCCTCGGAGGAGGAACAGCAGGAATATGCCGATGGAAAATGCGGGCGAAAGCAGTTGGTGACTGTCCGTGATAGCAAAGATGGAAACAGATCAGAATGCATAGCCGCTGAAAGTGCTGAGAAACGGTTCAAAGAGGAAAAGAGCGCTGGTTGCGATCCCGGTCGGGAAAGTGCCGGTGCGGAGGAAAATAGATTCGGAGATGCTGCTGCCCGGGACATAATCGGGACAGATTTTGCGGGCGACCGATTTAGCCGGGTCTGGCGGGAGACAGCGGACTGGGAGAAACCGGGGTTCAAAGAGTGCCTGCTGGAATACTCATGCTGCCGCAGAGCGTTTATCCGCGGTGCATTCCTGACATCGGGCTCCATGAGTGATCCGGGCAAATCCTATCATTTTGAGGTGGTCTGCCGTACCCGGCAGGGGGCGGAGGAACTGTGTGCGGTTATGGAATCCTTTGACATTCATCCGAAGATTGTTCTGAGGAAAAGTAAACCGGTTGTCTATTTGAAGGACAGCGAGGTCATTGTGGATATCCTGAATGTCATGGGCGCCTCCGGTGCGCTGATGCGCCTGGAAAACGTGCGGATTATCAAAGATATGAAAAACAGTGCGAACCGCCAGTCAAACTGTGACTCCGCGAATATCAATAAAATCGTCCGCGCCGCGGTGCGCCAGGTGGAGGATATCCGTCTTATTGAGCGGAAGATGGGCTTTTCCCAGTTGCCGCCGATGCTGCGGGAGATGGCGCAGATCAGGCTGGAACACCCGGAGGAATCCCTGCAGGAGCTCGGCACTTATCTGAATCCGCCGGTGGGAAAATCCGGTGTGAACCACAGGCTGAAAAAACTGAGTGAAATTGCAGAGACATTGCGATGATGTATCAATCAGAATATTATCGACAGATCCTTATCTGTCGGCGTGTGATATGCTGCCTGTGCTGGCTGGTATAAAGGAAGAGAATGGATATTGCTGTAGATTATGTTTCGAGGTGATGGAATAATCTGTTATGGAAAAAAAGAAATTATGGTTTCTGTTTAATCCCACGTCCGGGAGAGGGCAGATTCACATTCATCTGGTGGAAATTATAGACACATTTGTGAAAGCCGGATATGAGGTTACGGTTTATCCGACGCAGGAGAAAGAGGACGCCATGCACCTGATTCCCCAGCAGGCGGGCAAGTATGATCTGATTGTCTGCAGCGGAGGGGACGGCACCCTGAATGAGACGATTACCGGAATGATGCAGTGCAGAGCCGGGATACCGATCGGCTATATTCCCACCGGGACAACCAACGATTTTGCGCAGTCCCTAAAGATTCCCGGGAATATGCTGAAAGCGGCGGATATTGCGGTGAACGGGACACCGTTTGCCTGTGATGTAGGAGAATTCAACGATCAGACGTTTATCTATATTGCGGCGTTTGGCATTTTTACGGATGTTTCCTATATGACAAACCAGAAGCTGAAGCGTGTGCTGGGACATGCAGCCTATGTGATTGAGGGGGCGAAACAGATTGTGGATATTCCGTCTTATGTGATGGAGATCAGCGTAAACGGTGAGATTATCCGCGACGAGTTTGTTTATGGCATGATTAGCAATTCCATCTCTGTGGGCGGTATGAAGAACCTCAACGGGAAAGAGGTGGAGCTGGATGACGGTCTGTTTGAGGTTACTCTGGTGAGACGGCCGAAAAATCCGATCCAGACCAGTGAGATTATGGCGAATCTGCTGATACCGCGGGATTGCGATACGCCCTACATTTATTCCTGTAAGACGGATCACATTGAGATTCACTGTGAGGAAGCGGTACCCTGGACTCTGGATGGAGAATTCGGGGGAGATCAGAAGGACGTACGGATTATCAATCACCGTCAGCGGGTGACATTTATGCTGAAGGATCCTGAGAAAGACGGGGCGGAAGACGAGCCGGACAACGAGGAAGAGGATAGCGATTCTGCTGCAGATTCCACAAAAAATACCTGATTTTTGCGTGTTTCTTGTAAAAAAGAGAAAAAATGCTTTTGCCTCTTGCTTTTTTCTTCAAATTGTACTATCGTTATCACATAAGCAACGAAGAACAAGGGCGTTCCACTATCCTGGAATGCCCTTCTTTCGTTTACGGCTTAGGGAACCTTATCAATGAGCAGGAAGATTTTATGTTTCCTGTGCGTAAAATAACTAGGGGATATTTTTCAGAAAGAGAGGAAAGTTAAGAAGATGAGTGAGAAATTCAATGTATCAGAAATCTTTGGCGAGTATGTGTTTAACGACACAGCCATGAAAGAACGCCTTCCCAAAAAAGCGTATCAGAAACTCCATCAGGTTATGGAGGAGGGCACAGAGCTTGATCTGGCGACGGCTGATATCATCGCCCATGAGATGAAAGAGTGGGCAATTGAGCAGGGCGCGACCCATTATACTCACTGGTTCCAGCCTCTGACCGGCGTCACGGCGGAGAAGCATGATTCCTTTATCACAGCGCCGGATGACCATGGACAGGTGCTGATGAGTTTCTCCGGCAAAGAGCTGATCAAGGGCGAGCCGGATGCGTCTTCTTTCCCTTCCGGCGGACTTCGCGCTACCTGTGAGGCCAGAGGATATACCGCGTGGGACTGCACTTCTTATGCGTTTGTACGGCATGATGCCGCGGGTGCGACGCTCTGCATTCCGACCGCGTTCTGTTCCTATACCGGCGAGGCGCTGGATCAGAAGACACCGCTTCTCCGTTCCATGCAGGCCATCAATGAGCAGTCCCTGCGTCTGCTTCGCCTGTTCGGCAACACCACGTCGAAGAAAGTGATTCCGTCCGTGGGACCGGAGCAGGAGTATTTCCTGGTAGACAAAGAAAAATATTTAAAGAGAAAAGATCTGATTTATACCGGCCGCACACTGTTTGGCTCCATGCCGGCAAAAGGGCAGGAGATGGACGACCACTATTTCGGAGCGATCCGTCCCCGCATCGCGGCGTTCATGAAAGATGTCAATGAGGAGCTGTGGAAGCTGGGCGTTCCCGCCAAGACACAGCACAACGAGGTTGCCCCGGCACAGCACGAGCTGGCGCCGATCTATGAGACCTGCAACCTGGCGGTAGACCACAACCATATGGTGATGGAAGTCCTGAAGAAGACTGCAAACAAGCACGGCCTGGAGTGCCTGCTCCATGAGAAACCGTTCGCGGGTGTCAACGGTTCCGGTAAGCATAACAACTGGTCCATCACAACGGACGATGGTATTAATCTTCTGGATCCGGGCGACACACCGCATGAGAACCTGCAGTTCCTGCTGGTGCTGACCTGTATCCTGAAAGCGGTTGACCGTCATGCCGATCTGCTTCGCGAGTCTGCTTCCGATGTTGGAAACGACCACAGACTGGGTGCGAACGAGGCACCGCCGGCAATCATTTCCATCTTCCTCGGAAACCAGCTGGATGACGTGATCAATCAGCTGACCAGCGTGGGTACCGCGACCCATTCCCTGGAGGGTGAAGTCCTTCACACGGGCGTAGATACGCTGCCGGATCTGCTGAAAGATGCGACTGACCGGAACCGCACTTCACCGTTTGCGTTTACCGGCAATAAATTTGAGTTCCGTATGGTTGGCTCCCAGGATTCCATCTCTCAGCCGAACGTTGTATTAAACACGATCGTTGCCGAGGCATTCAAAGAGGCTTGCGATGAACTGGAAGCGGCTGACAATTTTGAGAGCTGCTTACATAACCTGATCAAGAGACAGGCCACCGAGCACCAGAGAATCATCTTCAACGGCGATGGCTATTCCCAGGCATGGGTGAAAGAGGCGGAGAGAAGAGGACTTCCGAACATCCCGAGTATGGTAGATGCCATCGGCTCCCTGACTACACCGAAAGCGATTGACCTGTTCGGTAAGTTTAACGTATTTACCGAGGCGGAGCTTCGATCCCGTGCCGAGGTTCTGTATGAGAACTATGCAAAGAGTATCAACATTGAGGCGAGAGCCATGATTAATATCGCCAGCAAGACATTGATTCCTTCTGTGATTAAATATATTACCTCTCTGGCGGAGTCCATCAACGCGGTAAAGGCTGCATGCGACTGTGACATCAGCGTGCAGACAGAGCTGCTGACCGAGAGTTCCGCACTTTTGTCCGAGGCAAAGGTGGCACTCTCCAAGCTGGAGGAAGCGACTGACAAGGGTCTCGCCATGGAAGAAGGAAAGGCACAGGCGGAATATTACAGAGATACCGTGAAAGCAGCGATGGCTGACCTGCGGGCACCCATCGACAAGCTGGAGATCATCGTTGACAAGAAGATGTGGCCGTTCCCGTCTTACGGCGATCTGATTTATGAGGTATAAGAAAAATTATTTTCCAAAACAGAAAAGTGAACAGTCTGGATGATATCTATCTAATCCCCTTAGTTAGTATATACATCAAAAGAAAGCGGCCGGAGAGAAATCTCCGGTCTCTTTCTTTTTCTTAACAGGGTCAAACTGTGTGTAAAACCAGGCGCATGATTTTTTGCATTTGTAAAAGTGATTGTAAAAAAATCTGTTTACAGGATTGGAAAAAAAG
>JAJBTR010000342.1 GCA_020860745.1 Lachnospiraceae bacterium
ACGATTTTGCGGTAGTTCTTTTTGCCGCGGCGCAGCACCAGACCGTCCTCAACTGCGGCCGGCGGGAAGGTTTTCAGGGTGTCTGCCACCTTTTCCTCTCCGGCGGTCACGCCGCCCTGCTCCACATTGCGCCGCGCATCGCCGCGGGAGGTGCAAAGGCCAGAGGCGACAAGGAGACCCATGATGTCGATTTTTCCATCCTGCAGATCTGTTGCGTTGATGGTTGGAGTTGGGATATCGGCTGCGTTTCCGCCGGAGAAAAGTGCGCGAGCGCTTTCCTGTGCTTTGGCTGCTTCTTCCTCACCGTGAACCAGTTTGGTCAGTTCAAAGGCAAGGATTTCTTTTGCAGTGTTGAGCTGACTGCCTTCCCAGGTGTCCATTTCATCGATCTGCTCCAGGGGGAGGAAGGTGAGCATGCGCAGGCATTTTAATACATCGGCGTCGCCGACATTTCTCCAGTACTGATAAAATTCGAAGGGTGAGGTTTTGTTGGGGTCAAGCCACACGGCGCCGGACTGGGTTTTGCCCATTTTTTTGCCCTCTGAATTTAAGAGGAGTGTGATGGTCATGGCACAGGCATTTTTTCCCAGTTTGCGGCGGATCAGCTCCGTGCCGCCCAGCATATTGGACCACTGGTCATCGCCGCCGAACTGCATGTTGCAGCCATATTTGCGGTATAACTCATAGAAGTCATAGCTCTGCATGATCATGTAATTAAACTCCAGGAAGCTTAAACCTTTCTCCATGCGCTGTTTGTAGCATTCGGCGCGCAACATGTTGTTGACGGAAAAGTGCGGGCCGATATCACGCAGGACGTCTATATAGTTCAGATTCAACAGCCAGTCAGCATTGTTGACCATCAAGGCTTTGCCTTCGGAAAAATCGATGAAGCGGGACATTTGCTGTTTGAAGCAGTCACAGTTGTGCTGAATAGTTTCCGGTGTCATCATCTGGCGCATGTCGCTGCGGCCGGAAGGATCGCCGATCATGGCCGTGCCGCCGCCGATCAGGGCGATGGGTTTGTTACCCGCCATCTGAAGGCGCTTCATCAGGCAGAGCGCCATGAAATGTCCGACGTGCAGACTGTCGGCGGTGGGGTCAAAGCCGATGTAAAACGTGACTTTGCCGTTGTTGATAAGCTCTTTGATTTCTTCTTCGTCGGTAACCTGGGCGATGAGGCCGCGGGCCACCAGTTCCTCATAGACTGTCATTTTGTAACTCTCCTCTCATTTTTCGTTTTGTCACAGGCATAAACTGAAGGTGTCATATTTCTTACGCATCCCTGCGCATACAAAAATCCCCATCCTTATTATAAGGACGGGGAATATAACCACGTGATACCACCTTAGTTCACAGGCTGCTCGCACAGTCTGCCTCAGCAAGTGTCGCTCTATTGTATCAGAATCCGCTAAACATAACTGAAAAACGGATGGACTTGTTCCTACATTACCAATAGATGAAACACTTTTGCGGGATAACGGTCGCATGCCGGTGCAGCCTACTTAGGATCATATCGTCTGTTCAGTGCACAGCTTGTGAAGGTATTCGGTGTAAGCTTTCCAGGCGCCTCTCACCATCCGGCTGTTCTCTGTCTGTTCCGCTTATACTTACTTGATTCAGTCATTGCCTTTGGCTTTTTCTACCCGCTATTATATAGGTCAGAAAAAGATTTGTCAATTTGTAATTATTCAGATTTGCAGCATTCCACAGCATTTTTAGCCTGATTCTGAATAATTACAGCAATGGAATAGTTTAAAACTTTTTTGTTTTTCGATTGACATTTTAAAGTTGGTAGGCTATAGTGGAAAAAGCTCGTGAGGGAGTAGTTTGCGTGGATACGTGGTTTGTCAACAATCTCGGTCAAGGACCTGGCAAATCTTAAAAAATGAGACTCATGTGTGCATTTTATTCTGCACGCATGGGTCTTTTTCTATACATGCTGCAGCAGCCTGGGGATAATAATAGTAGGGAAAGGCTGCGAGCAGCCAGACAGTGAGATGGTTGGGCGAATAATCTGACGGATGATTGCAGCGGAGCAACAACCGGATTACATAACAGCCTATCAGACAGGAGGGGTAAAATTGGCAGTTGCAGTAATTGTTTTGATTGTGGGATTTGTACTTTTAGTGAAAGGAGCGGACTTTTTTGTGGACGGAGCAGCGGCGTTTGCGAAGAAGCTGAGGGTGCCGGGATTTATCATTGGCATGACGGTGGTAGCCATGGGACCCAGCGCACCGGAATGTGCGGTGTCGATCACGGCTTCTTTAAGAGGAAGCAACGGGATGGCAATCAGCAATGTGATTGGTTCCAATGTTTTTAACCTGCTGGTTGTCTGTGGGGTCTGTGCTCTCTTTATGCCGCTGGCGATTGAGAAGAAAACTTTAAAGAGAGAGTTCCCGTTTTCCGTGTTTGCGGCGGTCCTTCTGCTGGCTCTGGGAGCCGTCGACATGACAGTGGGGCACGTGGACGGAGTGATTATGCTTGGGATCTTTGTGGTGTTTCTGGTCTGGATGGTGATGTCAGCCAGAAAGGCAATGCAGAACGGCGAGGAACCGGAATCGGAGGAAATCCGGGAACTGTCCGGTCTGCGGTGTGTGCTCTATATGGCGGGAGGCGTTGCGGCAATCGTCGTCGGTGGACAGCTGGTGGTCAATTCCGCGGAGACGATTGCGCTTGGCTTCGGCATGAGCGAGACTCTGGTCGGTCTGACCATCTGTTCGATCGGAACGTCTCTCCCGGAGCTGGTGACGTCTGTGGTGGCATCCAGAAAAAACCAGGCGTGTATGGCATTGGTAAATGTAATCTGCTCCAATATCTTTAATATTCTGCTGGTGGGAGGCCTTGCCTCCGCGATAAGCCCCATCGCTGTCACGACAAATAACCTGATTGATCTGATTTTTCTCGTTGCAATCAGCGTGTATATTATGCTGCTGGTGTGGAAGAGACAGGAGCTGCGGAGGGGCGGCGGGATTAGTATACTGGCTATTTATGCGGTTTATATGGTATATATCTGCGTCAGGGATACCGGTGTGCTTTTTATATCATAGCAGGAAAGACCTGGCTGCTATAAAGTGTGCAAAGCGGAAGAATATGTCGTTATTTTTGGTGAGCGTTGAAAAGCGATTATGAATCACAGATTCATGATGAAAAATTCATGTTTTGGTTAAAAAACAATGAGTCCCGACAGAATTTATATTTTTTTTAGATTACTGACTTGGCGGGAATTGGTAAATAGGGTATAATAAACCAAATAGCGCGGCAAAATATGGAAGCGTTCAACAGAAAGAAGGGGTATACGTTATGGCAAATATGGATTTTTTCAGTAAACTGGGCAATACAATCTCGGCGGCGGGCAAGGATGGTCTGGGGAAAGCAAAGGAGTTAAAGGATACGGCGAAGCTTTCTGTCGACATCAAGGAGCGAGAGGGTGCGATCCAGAAGATGTATCGTGAGCTTGGCAAGGCATATTATCATGAGCATAAAAACGACGCAGAATGCGAGTATGCAGATCGTATGGAGGCGATCAAAGCTGCTTTTGAGGAAATTGGCGAGCTGAAAGCGATGAAGGATGAGATTCGCGGGATCCGCAGATGTCCGGAATGCGGACAGCCGGTTGCTGCGAAAGCAAAGTTCTGTGAGAACTGCGGCGCGAAGTGTGAGGAAGAGGTTGTAGAGTGTGAAGTCGTCGAAGAGGAAGAGACTGAGGACGAGCCGGCAGAGGAGTCCGCAGTGGAAACGGCAGAGACGGCAGCGGAGGAGCCTGTGGAAGAAACGGCAGAGGCGGCAGCAGAGGAAACTGCACAGGAAGAGATAACAGAAGGATAATTTTTTATATCATAGGAAAGACCTTACGGTAAAAGATATCGGTGGATTAAAGATTATGAATCGGAGCAGATAAATTCTCCTTATGACCTGTGGACGCTGGTATCTTCATAATAGTAAAAGCTGAGAAGAAGAGAGTATGCCGCGGGACGTGCACAGAGAGGTTCCGTTAGGAACTGTTAAGAATTAACTTTACATTTGACGCAGAATAATTTTTTCTATGCAAGGCGGAGGAACGAGGCGTACCGGGGTGCGTCGATTGACGACAACGCAGCATAGGAAAATTTAGGCAAGTCACATGTGAAGTTAATTCATTGACAGTTTCTTAGCTGAGAGGAAAGGACGAAAGGCGGCAGAAGATGGCTTTGGAGCTGCGGAGCTGAACCAGGGTGTGGCAAGGTTTCGACAGGACCGCCTGTTACAGCGGACAGTATAGATCGGACAGGGAATGATTGTCGGCTGGTTTTTGAAAGAGAATCGTTTATTCCTGCCCTGTTAAGGGGAGCAGCTTCTGCCCGATGATACTGGCTGAGCTTTCCGCCGCGAGGCGGGGAGGAACAAAGGTGGTAACACGGGAATATGCTCTCGTCCTTTTTAGGGACGGGAGTTTTTTTCTGATAGTGCGAATGCGGAAGCGGGGTTAGATGTCCGGCAGAGTGTCTGACTGTGCAGTTAGAATTTTTCATTATAAAGAAGAGGAGATTTGAGATATGTGCAAAGCGTGTAAGGGAAAATATTATATGACGACGGCGATCGCCTATACGTCGGGCAAACCGCACATTGGCAATACCTATGAGATTGTGTTGGCGGACGCGATTGCCCGGTACAAGCGGCAGGAAGGGTACGATGTGTACTTCCAGACCGGTACCGATGAGCACGGGCAGAAGATTGAATTGAAAGCCCAGGAGGCCGGCATTACGCCGAAGGCGTATGTGGATAATGTCGCCGGTGAGGTGAAAAAAATCTGGGATCTGATGAATACTTCTTATGATAATTTTGTCCGGACGACGGATGCGGACCATGAGGCGCAGGTGCAGAAGATTTTTAAGAAACTCTATGAGCAGGGAGATATTTATAAGGGTTATTACGAAGGACTCTACTGCACGCCGTGTGAGTCGTTTTTTACGGAGTCGCAGCTGGTGGACGGCAAGTGCCCGGACTGCGGCGGCGAGGTACAGCCGGCGAAAGAGGAGGCTTACTTCTTTAAGATGAGCAAGTACGCGGACCGTCTGATTGAGCACATCAATACGCATCCGGAGTTTATTCAGCCGGTGGCGCGGAAAAATGAGATGATGAACAATTTCCTCCTGCCGGGTCTGCAGGACCTTTGTGTTTCCCGGACATCCTTTACCTGGGGAATTCCGGTGGACTTTGATCCGAAGCACGTGGTGTATGTGTGGCTGGACGCCCTGACGAACTATATCACCAAGATTGGCTATGACGCGGATGGCGATTCCAGTGATCTGTTTACGAAAAACTGGCCGGCGGATCTGCATCTGATCGGGAAAGATATCATCCGGTTCCACACGATTTACTGGCCGATTTTCCTGATGGCGCTGGATCTGCCGCTGCCGAAGCAGGTGTTTGGCCATCCGTGGCTGCTGCAGGGCGAGGGCAAGATGAGCAAATCCAAGGGAAATGTGCTTTACGCGGATGAACTGGTGGAGATGTTCGGCGTGGATGCGGTGCGGTACTTTGTGCTTCATGAGATGCCGTTTGACAATGACGGCGTTATCTCCTGGGAACTGATGGTGGAGCGGATGAATTCCGACCTGGCGAATACACTGGGCAACCTCGTGAACCGGACGATTTCCATGAGCAATAAGTATTTTGGCGGCGTAGTGAACAATGCGGGGGCGGCGGAGCCGGTGGATGACCAGTTAAAAGAAGTGGTCACAGGCGCCAGAGACAGGATCAACGCAAAGATGGGCGAGCTGCGTGTGGCGGACGCTATCACGGAGGTCTTTACTTTATTTAAGAGATGTAATAAATACATTGACGAGACGATGCCCTGGGCGCTGGCGAAGGACGAGGAGAAGAAAGCGCGTTTGGAGACGGTGCTCTACAATCTGGTGGAGAGCATCAGTATCGGTGCAAACCTGCTCGCGCCATTTATGCCGGAGACGACAGAGAAAATTCTCACTATGCTGAACGACCGCACGCGGGAATTTGAGGAACTGGCGGCCTTTGACCTGCGGGAGAACGGCATCCGCGTGACGGATCAGCCGGAGATTCTGTTTGAGCGGCTGAAGCTGGACGAGGTGATGCAAAATGTGGAAGAGCTTCATCCTTCCGCTCCGGATGCGGACAAGGAAGGGGAAGGCGATGAGGCGGACGCCGCGGCCGGTGAGGAAGCGGTGATTGATATCGAACTGAAAGCGGAGATTACTTTTGAGGAATTCGGGAAAATGCAGTTTCAGGTGGGAGAAATCCTTGCCTGTGAGGAAGTGAAAAAATCGAAAAAGCTGCTTTGCTCCCAGGTAAAAGTGGGAAGCCAGGTGAAGCAGATTGTCTCCGGGATCCGGAAATACTATTCTGCGGAGGAGATGGTCGGCAAAAAAGTCATGGTGCTGGTGAATTTAAAACCGGCAAAGCTGGCAGGCGTCCTGTCTGAGGGAATGCTGCTTTGCGCGGAGGATGCGGATGGGAATCTGGCGCTGGTGGTGCCGGAGAAAGAGATGCCGGCCGGGGCAGAGATCTGTTGACACGCGTGAGCGGGCTGTTCGTATGCGAATCAGACGTGAATTGCGCATGTGGCGCGGAGAGCCGTGAATAGAGTGACCAGTTACAAGAGGTATAGATTATGATTTTCGATACACATGCTCATTATGACGACGAGCAATTTGACGCAGACCGGGAAGAACTGCTTTCTGACATGTGCAACCGCAATGTGGGAACGATTGTCAATGTAGGTGCGACTCCCGAGGGCTGCCGCGCCAGTGTGAAGCTGGCGCAGCAGTATGATTTCATTTACGCGGCGGTCGGCGTCCATCCGGATGATGTGGGCAGCCTGGACGAGGCGTTTCTGGACTGGATGCGTGAGACGGCCAGGACGAACCCGAAAGTAGTCGCGATCGGGGAGATCGGTCTGGACTATCATTGGGATGTGGAGCCGAGGGATGTGCAGCAGTACTGGTTTGTCCGGCAGATGGAACTGGCGGGAGAACTGGGGCTTCCCATCGCAGTTCACAGCAGAGACGCGGCGCAGGATACCTTTGACCTCATTGCCCGGCACGGGCAGGGGCTGTCCGGTATTCTTCACTGCTACTCTTATTCTCCGGAGATGGCGCGGGAGTATGTGAAGCTGGGATATCATATCGGCATCGGCGGAGTGGTCACCTTTAAAAATGCGAAAAAAGCAAAGGAGACAGCGGCGGCAATTCCGCTGGAGCGGATCGTCCTGGAGACAGACTGTCCCTACATGGCGCCGACACCATACCGCGGAAAACGAAATTCTTCGGATCTGATCGCCTACGTGGCGGAGGAAATTGCGAGGCTGAAGGGCATAACCGCGGAGGAAGTCATAGAGGTGACGGAGGAAAACGCGAGGCAGTTGTTTCATATTTAATGTAAATATATAAGAATCTTGAAACAAGTATTTTGAGGGTAATTTATATGTTTTGGCAGGGTGTGGCAGGGATAATTCATATGTTTTAAAGCAACTTTGTAGGGGCGTTTTTAGCGGAGACGAAATCCATCGCTTACGGAGACTTAGGCGCGAAATCTTTCTTGAGCGTCTTAAATTGGCTGGTCGTAAGTTAGTGCAGGTTAGCACACGGGCTGTGCTGACCGTCTGAGAGCGTAGAGATTTCGGGGAAAAATCCCATCGCTATGCGATTTACAATGGATTTTCCCGTAACTGTGAGAGCAGCGAACAGTTACAGTTAGTGATTAGTTCGTCGGAGTGTTGCCCCGGTTGTTTAAAAACATATGAATTATCCCTGCCGTACCCGTCCGAATATATTAAGAGGAGTATTTTATGAGCAACATTACACCGCGCCCCTGGCTGGCAAACGCGCAAATGACGAGGGCGGTTCTGGAAAGCCATAAATTTGTGCTGCAGAAAAAATACGGACAGAATTTTCTCATTGAGCCCCGTGTGCTGGAGGATATCGTAGCAGCTGCGGAGATTACAGAGGATGATTTTGTCCTGGAGATTGGGCCGGGGATCGGCACGATGACGCAGTATCTGGCTGCAAATGCCCGGCAGGTGACAGCTGTGGAGATCGACCGGATGCTGATCCCGATTCTGGAGGACACGCTGCAGGGATACCACAATGTGGAAGTGATTCACCAGGACATTTTAAAAGTAGATATCGGCAGGCTGGCGGAGGAAAAGAACCAGGGGAATCCGATTAAAGTGGTAGCTAATCTGCCCTACTATATCACAACGCCGATCATCATGAATCTGCTGGAGCGGCATGTGCCGGTGGAGAGTATCACGGTCATGGTGCAGAAAGAGGTGGCGGACCGCATGCAGAGCGGCCCGGGGTCGAAAGATTATGGGGCGCTGTCTCTGGCTGTGCAGTATTTTGCCCGGCCTCAGATCGCTGCGATCGTTTCTCCCGGGTGCTTTATGCCACAGCCGAAAGTAGACTCCGCGGTGGTGCATCTGACCCGCCATGAAAAGCCGGCGGTTTCCGTGAAAGATGAGGATTTGTTATTCCGGCTGATCCGCGCGTCCTTTAACCAGAGGCGGAAAACATTGGTGAACGGGTTGAAAAATTCCGCGGAGCTCACGTTTTCAAAGGAGCAGATTGAGGCAGCGACTACCGGGCTGGGAAAACCGCTTACGGGGCGGGGAGAGACACTGACGCTGGAAGAATTTGCGGCGCTGTCTGATGAGCTCTCCGGGCCATCATCCTTTGTATAGGCTTTCGCCCCTGGCACTCTGGAATTTGGCAGATTTTGAAATAACATACCTCTTTGTCCTCCTGGTCATAACGATGTCTGGGGCAAACGTTTTTATCGTATGAAGATGGCATATTTTGTTTTATATATGATTTCATGGTATGAATAATCCGGCGCGGACATAAAGTTTTATTATGAGAGAAAAAGTAAAGCTTTATGTGTCGGCCGCCATTCTGATCCTTTTCATTCCCTGGCTGCTGACGGTGTATCTGTGGGGAGGCGGTTCCCGGTTTTCCGCCAGTTCCGGTGAGGACGAGCAGTTGGAGGAACAGGTGGTGCGCGTGCTGGCGGCGGAGATTCCGGCGGATTACGACCTGGAATGCCTGAAAGCGCAGGCGGTGATTGTCCGCACGAACCTGAGCCGTGAGGGGGAGGATGCGGAGAAGGGCTGGGATGAGGCAGCCATGCGTGAGGCCTGGGGTGAGGCGTATGAAAAGAATCTGGACAAAATTCAGACCGCGGTCTCGGAGACCGAAGGACTGGTTCTGACTTATGAGGGAGAATTGATTCTGGCAGCTTACCACAGGGCGAGTAATGAGAAAACCCGGAATGCCGAGGAAGTTCCGGGGCAGGAAGCCTATACCTGGCTTCAGAGTGTGCCCTGCCAGGAGGATATCCTGGCGGAGGGTTTTCTGTATGTGGGATACATGGAGAAAGAGGAGTTGGCAGCGGCGCTGGCGGAGTTGTTTCCGGATGAGGAGATGAATGCGGAAGATCTGCCGGGAACTCTCCGGATCGCGGAGCGGGACAGCGCGGACTATGTGACGCAGGTGCAGTACGGCGAAACCATTGTCAATGGGGAAGCTGTGCGGTCGGCACTGGAGCTGCAATCGTCCTGTTTTTATTTTTCGGAACTGGAGGGGAAAATCCGCATTGTCACAAAGGGAATCGGCCATGGACTTGGATTCAGCCAGTATGGGGCGGAACGGATGGCGGAGCAGGGCGCCGTTTACACGGAACTGCTGTCATACTTTTATCAGGGTGTAAAGATAGAAAAACTGCAGTAAAGTATTATTTTGCTGCGGTTGCGGAATAGAGGGCAGCTGTGAAAAAATACTGCCTTTGGATTGCAACGGTACAGTCAGAAAAAATATGAAATATGAATAGGTTTCTTCTTTCCGGCAATACTAGATAGAAAGAAAAAGGTCTTCGGCGGGATTGGAAAAGAACCGGAGGAACGCAGGCAGCCGGGAATGGAGGAACTATGAATCAGAAAAAAGATACCAGAAATCAGAAAACATATGTGACGGTCGGCGTGATTACCCTGGTGGCGGTGATCGCGCTTGCGGGGATTTCCTACCGTAAAACTGCAAGCCGGGAAGGTGAGGAGCAGGAGGCGGTTGTGATGGCGGAAGCAGAGTGGACAGAGGATGATGAGGCGGACGGGGAAGCCGATGTGGCGGAAGATTCGTCCGCTGCGGAAAACGCGTCAAAGGATTCATCCGCTGCGGAAAATGTCTCGGAGGAGAGCGGGGATAATGATGCAGATTTTTCCGATGACGGACAGGAGGAAGGCGGTTCCGTCGGAGGTGTGTCTGACGGCGGGCAGACGGAGGATGATTCCGTGGAGGGAAAGGTAAGTTCCGGATCAGAAGACGCAGACACGGTGAGCCTGTCCTTTTCCGAGGCGGATCGTTTGAGCTGGCCTCTGCAGGGCGACGTGATTTTAAATTACAGCATGGATCAGTCCGTGTATTTTGCAACGCTGGACCAGTATAAGTATAATCCGGCGCTGGTGATTGCGGGAGAGGTCAATGATCCGGTGACCGCAGCGGCAGCCGGGCAGGTGATTTCCGTGGAGACTTCGGAGGAAACCGGTGAGACGGTCGCGATGGAGATCGGCGGCGGCTATCAGCTGGTTTACGGTCAGTTGAAAGAAATACAGGCGTCGGAGGGCGATTATGTGGCGGAGGGAGATCTGTTGGGTTTTGTCAGTGAGCCGACGAAATATTACAGCGTTGAGGGGAGCAATCTTTATTTTCAGATGCTTAAGGACGGGGAACCGGTAAATCCGCTTCATTATCTGAAAAGCAGCAGCGCAGAGTAACCGTTTCCGGAAAAATGTGTATCCTATAGTATAACTGCAATCGGCATGATTTACATGGATGGTCTGATGGGACGGTGGTTTTGCGGAGCGAAGCCGCTGTCGGTGGTTAAGGTACACGTTTTTCGGTTGCATGGATATAGATGACCCCGGGGAAATGTCTGCTCCGGGACGACCGGCAGCCTGGTGCTGCCGGCTACATAGGATGATACCAGGGTCAAAAGATCATCAGTAAGGGTTTATGACACCAACATTATAATATACCAGGAGGCAAGGTGTGAACTTTACATATATGCTGGAATGCGGGGACGGCAGTCTCTATACCGGATGGACAAACGATATCCGAAAGCGACTGGCGGCGCACCGGAGCGGCATTGCCGCAAAATATACCAGGGGGCGCGGACCGATCCGGCTGGCTTATCTGGAGGTGCATGACACAAAGTCTGAGGCGATGCGCAGGGAGGTTCTGATCAAACGTCTGACAAAAGCAGAGAAGCTGGCTTTGATACAGGAAAGCAATTGGAAAGAGCAGCTGGACGAGTGGGGGCTTGTCAACCTGGAAGTGGAGCATGGGGAACCCATTCAGGCGGGAATGTCAGGGTAGCGTATTGAAATAACCGAATCTGTTTTTCTGACAGCACAGCTCAAAAAGTTCAGCCGGGCAAAACAGGGAGAATGGCGTGCTTTGTGTGGAAATGCACAGAGCGATACAGAAGAAACCGGAAAAGGGGAAAGTTTACAGTATGAGAAAAAAGTTACTGGCAGGAACAATGATAGCGGCGGCATGTCTGCTTCTGGGGGTTGCAGGATTCCGGGTGTATCGTGCCGGTTCTTTTTCGTGGGGTATTTTCACAGAGGAGGAGAATGTCCTGGCGGAGACATCCACCGCCTATCGGTATGACCTGGCTTTTTCCCGCACGCTTTTCCAGTATTCATCTTTCCGGAGTATGTACCGGGCGGATTACAGCACGGCGATTCCGGGACTGGAAAACACCTGTTTTTCCGAGCCCGAATCCCGCCAGATGGTACCGCAGGGAATCTGCATCGCGGAGGAGTATATGCTGATCACTGCTTATGATAAAACAGAGCAGGAAAATTCAGTGATCTATGTGCTTTCGAATGAGGACGCATCGAACCGCGAATTTCTGACGCTCATTGTTCTGCCGGATTGCAACCATGTGGGCGGCATCGCTTATGACGGCAGGAATCTCTGGGTGGCGAAGAGTACCAGCAAGTGCCTGGGCAGAATCTCGCCGGCCCGGATTGATGCGGCGGTGGAGTCCGGGCAGCCGATCTATGAGCTGGACGACTATGATGAGGAAGTGCCCTGTGGGATGACGGCTTCTTTTGTATCCTGGAATGATGACCGGCTCTGGGTGGGGACGAGCCATTCTCTCTTTTCCCAGCAGGGAAAACTGGCGGTGTTTCTGATGGATTCTGGCGAGGAAGGGACGGAGCTGACCAGGCAGTTTACCCTGGATATTCCCGATTATGTTCAGGGGTTGTCCTTTTTTTCCGTGGATGAGACGCCGTATGTTGTGATGAGCGCTTCCTTTGGGAGGTTCAGCGATTCCTGTTTGTATCTGTACAGGGAGGAGATCAGCGATAAAAAATTAAAGCTGTATTATGAGACGACCTATGAATTGCCGCCGATGGTGGAGGAGCTTATCAGTGACGGGGAGTTTACCTACTGCCTGTTTGAGTCGGCGGCCACCTGCTACAGTGCGGCGGATGGGTTTTCCTGCCACTATCCGGTGGACCGGGTCTGCGCGCTGCAGAACCGGATGCTGGCCGGAGCAGAGGAGGATGCGGATGATTTTTAAAAATTTCCGGTGTTTATAAAAAGTTTAAACATTTTATGGGCAGGGTTGTTTCATGAAGAAATTTTAAACATAAGATAAATGCTGAATTTAAC
>JAJBTR010000414.1:0-4694 GCA_020860745.1 Lachnospiraceae bacterium
CGGAGGTTCCTCCGCGTCACGCATAATTTCGAATTGTTGCATTGTTTTCCGCAGATACGCAGTAAATTGCTCCGGTGCATCTTCAGCCTGCCCGTTTTTTTTAAAATGCATCACAACAACATTTTCCCCTGGAATTTCAGAGGATAATTTCTTTCCTCCGGATTTATTATCAACAATTAATTCTAAATAGTTATCTCGTCTGCAAGTGCCTGCAATCCTTTTCTAAATCCCATATTCTTATCTCCCATCATCAGCAGCATAGATTGATAGGCATCTCTCCCTGATATTCCGCACAAATCCCGAATTTCCGTGTAAAAATTTTGTTTCTCTGAATCACATTGCACGGATTCTTTCTTTTGTATGAATCTCCAGCATTCCACAAATCTCAATATTCCTCTTTGAATCTCCTCTATTTTGTCTTTTTTCGCCTCATCCGCATCTTTAAACCGACATTCCCATCCGCCATCTTCCCGCAGATAAAACCCTTTCAGGCTCCCGCTCGGCGCATCGAGCAGCATCTCCCAGAACAGATTGTGGTCTTTTCCCGGATCATGAAACTTCCACAAATCCCTGTTTTCCCGCTGCGAGTACAGGTAACTGACCAGTTTCCCGCTCTGCAGAAATGTTTCCGAGTAGTCCGGCTCTGCATTGTGGCAGGTATTCGTCCCGGCGATGATACCGGTAATCCCGCAGTCCATCTGCCAGACTTCATTGACGATATAGTCCAGCGTGATTGCTCCGCTGCCCGCCCAGCCGATATCTACTGCCGCAGCATGTCTGCAGCCATCCAGGATGGGAGCATAATACAACCTTCCCGCATCCAGCTGTTCCTGATAATGTGCCGACACCTCCGCCCACCGCTCCATCAGAAACGTTTTCACCGTTCCCACATTACGATCAGTCAGAACTGTCTCCTTTGTCAGTCCGGTCTGTTCACACAGATCCTCCAGCATATCGGCCAGCTCCATGGAATTCAGAATCTGCTCCATCTTATAGCCCTGATTGACCTTATGGAAGAGAAACCGGCGAAAATAATCATACTTAAATTTTCCTGCCGCCATCTTGGTTCCCGCCAGCCGGGACCAGTAGACATATTCCCGGTTTTTATCCTCCTCCGGATACAGGATATGATATGCCTTCGACAACACATCCCCGTCTCTCGCCAGAAACAGGATTTTATCAATTTTATGACTTTTCACATATTGATGAATGAACTGACAGTACCCTGTCACAAACAATCCGCCGTAGATAAAACCATACTCATATTCCCGCGAAAAGCAGTTCAGTCCGTTATGAATGTGCGCATTGACAGTGCCCCGGTACAGGCTGCCCGTGATGGAGGACATATCCTCCGGGCGGCAGAGTGCGCCCGCGGCATTGACATTCCGATAATAAAACGGCGTTACGCCATGTTCTTTTGCATGTCTCACGTCCGAAATCTCATTATCCCCTACGTGAGCAATTCTGATAACATGCGCCTCTTCCTTTTTATTTCCCTGCGCTTCGGTATTCCTCATTTCAGCAATTTTGCATTCCGTCTGAGCTTCCTCTATCCTTACCAGATCGTACAGATCACCCTTACTTTTCGACCTGCCATACTCACAGGACACATAGTACGCGTCAAACTCTCCATACCCGCAGCACTGCAGCAGTTCCCGTATCTGACCTGCGTCCAGATACATATCCGATGTGATGATCAACCGCCTGTTCCGTTCCCGCAGCCTGTCTGTCACCAGTTTCATATAAGGATTTGCAAAACAAAACCGTTTTTCCAGTTCTGCCTCCATCGCCATGGCGGAGGATTTCTCCACCCCGGTCTCCCTCTCCAGGAGATCGTAAATCTCCGAGATCGTAACCTCGCGATGTCCTTCTGCTTTATATTTTTTCTCTCTGGCTTCCTGCTCCATCTCCTGGCGGATCCGCTTCCAGTCCGGATATCGCAATTCCTCGCCCGAAAAGAAAAACAAATCCGCCGGTTCCGAAAAAGGGCGCAGAATCAATGTGTCAAACACATCAAACGAGACGACATCATGCTCCGCCAGTCTCTCTGCGAACAGCTCCGGCGGCTCTCTATAAGAGAGCGAAGATTCACTACCCTCACTGTACAGTGTTTTCTTCTCATAATAAGGGAAATGTTCCATCTGCTCTAACTTTCGGTTGTGAAAGACATAGTAGGAAACATTCAGGCCAAGGAGATACAGCCATACCCCGCCCCGGCGGATGCCCGCTGCGTGCGCCCGCTTCTTCTGATAGTGCTCCCGGATACCCGGTACCCGGTTCACCAAAGCGCCGTACAGCCGCTCCGTACCTCTCATATCTCTCACCATCTTTCTTTAAAACAGATATCTCACCGGATTATCTTCTCCCCTGCTCCGGTCTTCCGATGCATCCGTTAACTGCTCATCTTCTCATAAGCTTTGCACACCTCATCAGGCTTCCCGATCATGCGCAGCTTACTTTTTTCAATCCAGACCACCTTGGTGCAGTTTTTCCGGATCACGGAAGTAGAGTGGGACACGATCAGCACCGTGGACCCCCCGTGGATCATCTCCTGTATTCTGGCCTCGCTCTTCTTGCGGAAGAACATATCACCGACACTTAAAACCTCATCCAGAATCAGAATCTCCGGTGTATCCCTAGCCGTGGCGATCGCGAATCCCAGACGGCTCACCATGCCGGAAGAGTAGTTTTTCACCCGCTCTTCCATAAAGCCTTCCAGTTCCGCAAACTTCACGATATCCTCATATTTCTGATCGATGTATTCTCTCGTGTAGCCGATAATGGCGCCGTTTAAATAAACATTCTCCCGGCCGGTCAGTTCCATATCAAAGCCCGTTCCCAGAGTCAGAAGCTGAATTTTTCTTTTGTCAACGGTAACCTTTCCTTTCGTCGGAACCATCGCACCGGATATAATTTTTAAGATCGTGCTTTTTCCGGAACCATTTGTTCCGATAATTCCCACTACCTCGCCCTTTCTGACATCAAAGCTGATGTCGTCCAGCGCGCAGAAATATTCAAACGACCGCTGCCGCTTCAGCGTACGGATCACCATCTCCTTGATGCTGGAGGATTCATCTTTCTCCCACTTAAAGTTCATTGTGACGTGGCTGACCCGGATCTCGATTTCAGCACCGCTGTCCTCTTCCCCGTCATCCCAGTCAGTATCCATGCCCTGGCCATCCGCAGTGTCGTAATCCCCGGTGCCACTGCCGCCGTCCGGGGAGGATTCCGCTTTTGCATTTTTCTTTCCTGCCGCAGTATCACCTGCCGGCTGTTCTTTATCTCCGGCCGCTGCCGCCCGGCTCTCCTCTGTCTGTTCTTCGTCTGACTCTTCTTCCAGCCGACGGCGGCGCTCCAGCCGCTGCTGCCGGCGCTCCGCTCTCCGGCGCTGCTCCCGGACCATGTACAGCTTAAGCAGGCACAGGATGACAAAGAAGAGCACCAGTACCGCCAGCACGATCAGCACTGCCAGGGAGATACCTTTCTGTTCTATGATTTGCAGGAACGGGAATTGGGCATCCTCATCCGGCTCCGAGATCCCGGTCTCTTCCGCCTGCGCCGCCGGCCGGTACACATTCACCGTATACTCCGCCCGATTTCCCGCCTCGTCCGTGCAGGTAAGCAGGATTACATTGTTTCCCTCCGCCAGCGCAGTGTCAGACACCTCCACATCCACATCGGAGGGCGTCCAGGTAATCTCCGCCTCCGTCACATCCGACTGCACATAGACCGTGTATTCTGTCTTATCGGCCGCAAACCCCGGAATGGCAGTGCCGTTGACCGAGATTCCCTCCAGCAGTCCGCTGCTCTCCGGTACTCCGTTGACGTTAACCGAGATATCCTCCGCCGTATACTCCTCCCCGTCGCTTCCCGTGACAGTAACATCCGTAACAGAAATAGACGTAGTCTCCGACGTCAGCGGGGTAAAATACAGGTAGCGCACATCACTGGTGTCATCGACGTCGTTTACCCGCACTTCAATCTGTCCGTCAGCCAGCACCGTTCCGCCCCGTTCATATTCCAGAATATCCGGATCATAAGTAACAATATAGATAAAAGAATCTATCTCGGTATCGGCGTCCAGATAGATGCCGATCGGATTTTCCTCCCCTGTCTCCCACTCATAACTCTCTGACCCGAAGGAGACCACCTCTCCCTCTGCGCGCGCAGTCTGCGGCGCCAGTACCAGCCATATAATTCCAATGCAAAAAAAACAGGAGCGCGAGCCTTCCTGCGCCTCGGCTTTTTTTCTGATCTATCATCCTCTGCCTCCAGATTCTGTTCATTCCTACAGTTTCTCCATAATTCGATGTTGGTTTCTCCGAAAGCACAGCCGTCCGACCGCATACATGCCGAGGCCGAAACATACCATTTTCAGCATCTCTGCAAGCGATGGCAGGGAATGCTCCAGCACCAGACAGCGAAATCCGTCAATATACGCAAAGAGCGGATTGCATCGGACGATCCACTGCATGATTGTCGGCAGACTTGTGACCGGATAAAACAATGCGCTCAGATACATCCACAGGGTCAGAATAACACTGTACAGATGCTTCACATCCCCGAAAAACACGTACGCCGTCGACAGGATTTCGGACAGACCCATGCAAAACAGCATCTCCCAGAACACAATGAACGGGAAAAACAGCAGATACAGGCTGACTGTGAGATCCGTCACAAACAGAAAAAACACA
>JAJBTR010000414.1:4704-12606 GCA_020860745.1 Lachnospiraceae bacterium
TGCGATCAGCGAATACAAAAAATTAACAAACGCCGTGTAAATCCGCGCCATAACAAAGATCTGCATCGGAAATTTTACCTTGATCAGCATCATCTTGTTATCCACGATCGATGTCATGGCCGTGTTGGTCGAGGTCGTAAACAGTGACCACAGTACCTGACCGCAAAGATAATAAATCGGGAAATACTCTATGGACCGCCGGAACATGGTCGAAAAGATCAGTGAAATTACGATCATGGACAACAACGGATTCAGTACACTCCACACGATACCAAGCTTTGACCTGGCGTATTTTCTTTTTATTTCTCTGGACGTCAGCTCCTGGATGACAAACCAGTACTGCCGGCGTTGTTCTTTCTTATCCATCTTTTCTCTTACTCCAAATCTGTCGTTTTCGCAGATACAGCAGATATTTATACGCGCTGTACCGGCGCAGGTGCGTCTGTACCCGCCGCCCGTTTAAAACGGCGCTGCCCTCATACCAGGCGCTTTCTTTCAGGGGTTCCCCTGCTATCCCCAGCATGGAGCCTATCTTCCGCAGGGCATGATTCGCGCTAAGCTCCTCATCGTTCATCGGGGCAGCCATCTGCTGTCCCTCACGGTCAATCACATCATCGGAAAACTGCATCGTTCCGTAAATTTCAGCCTCCTCCGCGGTGGGCTCTGCCATAAAAATCCGAAGCAGGCGGTAGATAATTTTCTTCTCCCGCTCCCAGTCCGTCTGGTTAAGATATCGGTAAAAACCCTCTCCGCCATCTTCACACCCCGCAGCTGCTTCCTCTGCAATTCTTTCTGCAAGCTGCTGCGTATACTCCATCAGCCGGTTTTCTGTCTGTTCCATAAACGATCTTCGTTCCTGCGAAATCTCCGCAAATACCGGACGATACCTCACTTTCGGGGACAGCGGAGGGGAGCACTCCTCACCGGATGTCCCGGGAATCTCCTCCCGCGCATAGCGAAGCGTCATGCCGTGAGGAGCGCTGAACAACCCCTCAAACAGACAATTTGAAAAATAAACTTTTTCCCGCAGATTCTCTCCGGGCGAAAAATAATAGCAGTGGTAATCCGCTGCGCGGACTCCCTCCGGCAATTCATATAACCCCCAGTAATATCCCTCCAGGCGGGGTTTGTGTGTCCCGGACTGTCCGTCCCCGCAGCAATCTGCGCTGATCCGGTCCAGGAGATCGTTTAAAACCTTTTGCATGGATCCTACCCAGCCGCTGTCTACCAATGCGGAGGGGACACCGTCCAGCAATCCTTCCTGGATGAGATACCCTTTCAGATTCGGCAGTTCCTCCTCCGAATGCCTCTGCAGGTACATCCGAAAGCCCCCGCAGGAGCGCAGCCTTTCCCGGATATCCGGCAGCATGCTATACGCGATTCTGTCGTCGGGATGTTCTCTGTCTTTCTTTCCGTCGCCGCTTCTCTCCAGACCTTCCTGCGGCGAAGTCTTGCTGCGCTCTCCCAACGCCTCCAGCACGGCACGCTTTTCCTTTTCTGTCAGACCGGCGCGGCTCAGAATTTTATCCATCGTGACATCAATCCCGCCCCTGCAGATATAGTCCAGGGCTTCCTCGAAATCAAACTGATACATGGGGATGCGGATGGAATAGCGGGAGCAGCACAGGTACCGGCATTCCAACGGCAGCTGAAGCTTCCTGCAATACATCTCGGCCGCGCGGTACATCAGGTATCCGTCCCGGGCGAGAAAGTATAATCTTTTTTTCCGGATTGCAGGGCTTCCTGAAGCACCCAGAGCACGTAGGAATTCAGCACCGGGGACAGGACGTAATCACAGACAACGTTTATCGTGTCTCTCTGGCCGACGGCTTCTATAAACCGGCTCGTATATCCCTCCGGTTTTTTCTCATGAACAGCATTTGCCGTCTCATAAAACCGCGGGCTCGCCTTCAGAATATTCTGATATCTTCTCAGCCTCTCCTGCGAGGTATCCTTCCACATCTGTCCTTTATTCCCTGCATTCCCGAACCTCTCGCGATGGTCTCTACATCTGACTTCCGCAATCCGGCCCTGTTTCCCTTCCTTCTCATGCTTTGTTCTCTGTGAGTCTTTCCAGCTGCGTCTCTTTCATCACCCGCGGTTTGTTGACGTGCAGCCGCCGGTATGGGATAAGTCCCACCGTCAGGGGTTTTAACACGCACGGCCAGGTTCGTATATTCAAAATTCCCAGTCGGGCAAAGCCTTCCTTTCTTATGCGGACTTCCTCGATCTGGTATCTGTATTTTCTGTGTCTGTATGTATCTGCATCTTCGCGGTACTGAAACAGGAACTCCTGCAAATTGTACCCGCGCACTCCCGCAGCGTGAAGCCGCATAAACAGCTCATAGTCTTCTCCGCGCCGCATCGGCCGGTAGCCGCCGTTTACCGTCAGCGCTTCCCGCCGGAACAACACCGACGGATGAATATAGGGAGAATAGTGCAGGAAATCTTTCCTTTCCGGCGCTTCCGGCATCATGCGACTTCCCCATATGCCATCCTCACCGATCAGCTCCGCATTGCACCCGACCCAACCGTATTCCGGATGGTTCTCCAGAAAGTCATACATCTGCTGCAGGCGGTCGGGTTTTGATATATCGTCGGCATCCATACGGGCCAGATACTTCCCCCCCGCCAGGCCGCTGCAGATATTCATTGTCTGAGCCAGGCCCATGTTTTCCTCACCGCGAAAGTATCGTATGCGGCTGTCTGCCGCTGCCGCCTCGCGGATCCCGGCTATGTAACTCTCCTCCGAACCGTCGTCATACAGGATCATTTCCCAATCCCGGAAAGTCTGATTCACGATGGACTGCACTGCCTGTAGAAAGTGTTGCCTGTTCCCCGGATTATATACACTCAGCAAGACGCTGATCTTACATTCTGCCTCCATGATTTTCTTTCCCGCCTGCCTCAATTCCCATGTCGTAATTGCTCAGCACCCTCACAGTTATGAGGAAAAGTCCATTTAAAATCGCTGCGCGATGGAACTTTTTCCTGTGTAATTTACGTCGTCAGATACACTTCACAGCAAGTGCGAAACACTGGTCTGAATCGTTACCCGCCGCACGTATCCCTGTATACCTGCTTCATCACCTGTGCCGTATATTGTTTCCCGAACCTTTCGGTCGAAGCTCTGCATTTCTCTCTCATTCTGATCTTTTCTTTCTCCGTCAGGCTCTCCCACTGCCGGAACGCCGCGGCATAATCTCCCGGTTCATCCCAGCGGCAAAGCCAGCCATTCTCACCGGGCAGCACATACTCCCGGGTTCCCCGGTTGTCCGCCGCCGCGACAGGCACGCCGCAGGCCAGCGCTTCCAGTGCCGCCATCCCCAGCCCTTCGCGCCGCGAGGGAAAGAGAAACAGATCAGCCGCGCCGTATATTTCCTCCGGCAGATTACAATATCCGAAACAGGCCGCCGCATGCTCCATGCCATGCTGCCGGATCCACGCTTCCAGCGCCGGGCGTTCGGAGCCTTCCCCGCAAATCAGATACCGGATCCGCTTTCTGTCCGTATTTTCTTTCAGAATGCGCTCCAGGGCTTTCAGCGCCGTGACATGATTTTTATTGCGGTTTACTTCCCCCACGGAAAGCAGGAGAATGTCATTCTCACCAATGCCCAGGCGCTGTCTCGCCGCCTGACGCTGCTGCTCAGAAAATGGATGAAACCTGTCCCGGTCCAGACCCACGCCGGGAATCCGGTACACCTGTCCGCCCTCTTTCAACTGAAACGCTGACGCGCTCTCATAGTCCTCCCGGTTGATGACCACGAGGGCGTCCGTCTCCCGGGCCAGCAGCCGCTCCGCCGTGCGATACAGGAGGAGATCCCACTTCGGGCACCCCCGGTAAAAATGAAATCCGTGAGCCGTATAGACGACCCTCACTCCCAGATCCCGGCAGCGCATTCCGGCGAGTCTGCCCACCAGGCCGCCCACCGGAGTGTGGCAATGAATCAGCGTAATTCCCTCCGCCCGGATGATCTGTTCGACCCGACGGACTGCCAGAGCATTCCGTCGGAGACGGGCGGGCGATTTTTCCATCGGAACCGAGTGCACCCGGATTCCCAGGTGTGCCAGTTCTTCCGCATCAAATCTGTACTTAGGCACATTGCAGTTGGAAGCGTAATGCACCTCATATCCCATATCCTGCAGAATTGCCACATTCTGCATCTCAAATTGCATCAGAAAGCCACTCACCGTGGCAATAATCAGCGCCTTTTTCATTCTGCCTGTTCTTCCACGGAAATGATTTCGTCATTCCTCATCGCCTCAATCAATTCCTTTGCATAGTCTACCGTATCCTGATCCGGTTCCATCACGTAGACCTGCTTACTCAGAGAATAGGTAGACGCCCTCTTTCCCGTGCCGTCCACGCTGTAAGTCTGCACCTCCCAGGATGTTCCCGCGGAGAGTGCGGAAATCTGATTCCGCACCAGGGTGGACAGGTCGTCGTAGGACATATCTGTCTCAAAGCTGCCCTCCAGGCCTGCCATAATATCAGTGAAATTGTATAACACAGACGGCGTCTGCAGCTTCTGGATCACACCGGTGATCACCGCCATCTGATTCTCGCCTCTCTGCCGGTCGCCCTCGGTAAAGGAATAGCGCTCCCGGGCAAAAGCCAGAGCCTCGATACCGCTCAGCTCGTTTTCACCGACCTCATAATAGAAATCCGGCTCCACATCAAACTCATACTCAGAAACCACCGTCACGCCTCCCAGCGCATCGATGAGCTCCTCAAAGCCGTTGAAATTAACCCGGAAGTAATAGTCCAGCTCTGTATCGTAGAGCATTCCAAGGGTATCCATAGACACCTCAACCCCATACAGTCCCGCATGGGTCAGCTTGTCCTTCACACCGTTTGATATGGAAAGCTCCACATAATAATCCCGCGGCGTCGATATGAGCAGAATCTGCTTTGTATTTGTATTCACAACAGCAATAATATTGACATCACTGCGGCTTTTCGTCGAAATCGCCCCGTAGGTATCAATCCCGCTGATATACATGGTAAAAACTCCGTAACCGTTAATCGCTGCCGCGGCATCCTCACTCACCTCAGTCATTTCAACCTCGGTGCTCCACTCATAGGAAGCGATCTCCTTAATCTGATCCTCGAAGTCCTCATATCCTTCCAGCTCGGAAATAACCTCCGCATACTGTTCGCCCATCACAATGGCTCCGCACTCCCCGGCAAGCAGGGCATCCGCCAGATCGTCCATTCCCGCATAGGACTCCACCTGAATCAGACTGTCAATCTCCGTCTCGATCTGAACAATCGTATTGTCCGTGCTTTCCCACTCAATAGACTCCAGAATGCCAAAGACGTACCCCTCTGTGTCTCCGATGGACTCCGCCGGGTCCTCCGCCAGCACATAGACCCCCACGCCGGTTACTTCCTCCGTGGTGTCGGTGATATCCTGCAAAGTGCTGGTCAGGGTGTGAACATAATAGCATGCAGCCACCAGCACCGCGCTGACTGCCAGTGCGATAACCGCGCCGACCACAAAGCGGGCCGGCCGGATCCGCCGTTTCATCAGCAGGCGGCAGACAAGAACCAGAACAGCCAGCACAACAACACCGGCAATCATTATCTTCTTCGGCACCATACCCGACCGGTTCAGGAAATATACCGTCGCCGCCGATACCGCGATCTGGACTATGGTGAACACCCACCCGATAACCACCCAAGCCGTCCGTTTTTTCTCTCTTGTTTTTCTATTTTCTTTCATCATTCTCCCCATTTCTCAGATCAGACACACCTCATCCCGGTCCGGGATCTATTCTGTGGTCATCATCCATTCCCTCTGTATTCTCTTTCTGGAACAGAATGCGGAAAGTCAGAATTAAAATTTTGATATCCATCCAGAAAGAATAATTATAAATATAGTAAAGATCGTATTTGATCTTATCCTCAGGCTCGGTATTGTAGCGGCCGTAAATCTGCGCATAGCCGGTCAGTCCGCCCTTTACATGCAGCCGTTCCGGAAATTCCGGTATCCGCTTCGCGTAATCCCGGATAAATTCCATCCGCTCCGGACGCGGACCCACCAGCGACATCTCTCCCCGGAGAGCATTGACCAGTTGGGGCAGTTCATCAAAATGAATGTTGCGTATTACTTTCCCCACCTTTGTCACTCTGGAGTCATGCTTCGTCGTCATCCGCATGCCGTCTTTTTCCGCATCAATCCGCATACTGCGGAATTTATACATGCGAAAAGGCCGCCCATCCTGTGTGACCCTGTCCTGAAAATAAAGGACAGGACCTCCGTCCTCCAGCTGAATGGCAATCGCAATCACCGCCATAAACGGACTGAAAACGGCCAGCATCAGGAGAGAAACCAGGATGTCCATCGCCCTTTTCACTGCTTTTTGCGCGCCCGTAATCTCAAGCTTCGGATAGCGCAGCAGGAGCTTATCGTGCAGCTGCATGACAGATGCGTTCTGTATGTATATATCCGATATCTTCGGAATGCTGTAGCATTCAATTCCCCGGCTCATACAATGCTTGATCAGCGGATTTCGAACATCTACCGGAATGTCTCCCAGAAACACGACCGGGGAGGATTCCATTGCCTCCCGGATCACGTCAAATCCGGCGGAATACTCTATCGAGCGGCTGATTTTAAAATAGCGGTTAATCGTATTGTTGACCCTGGTATACTCCGTCTCATCCTCCCGGCCTCCATAAATGAAAACTGCCTCTCTGCGGAACTGGAACCGCTCATAGATTCGATAACAGAAAAGGATCCAGAACAATCCGATCATGGTCTCCAGAATTACAGTCAGAATAAAAAGTACAGCCACGCGTTGCAGGGAAAGCGAAGTAAAGATTCCTTCCAGCAGCGCAGTGATAAAATTAATGCAGATGGCGCCGAGAAAAAAACCAAAGATGAGATCCAGAATCCGTCTCTCACCAATGTGAAACGCTTCCAGAAAATGGAGAAGTACCACAAAAACCACGCAGTAAACGAGGCAGAACAAACCCTGCGCTGCCTCATCCGCCTCAAAAAGTGTCGCATCCCAGATGCCATTGTATAACAAAACACAATACACAAACGCATAATATACGAGTATCATTCCCGCAGCAGAGAACCATTTCGCAAGTAAAAATCCGGTACTGTTCATTGCCCCCCTACACTTGAAATCCCCTGAATAAAGCCATTATACAGCATTCGATAAATTTTGCAAGATATGTGATGCAAAAAACCTGCTTAATGAATATAAATTCTGGTATCATCTGCCAGCGACTGCAGAATCTTTTTCATATTCGCCTCGCTGACAGATACGCAGCCTGACGTCGCCTTCCCCAGAGAACAGCGCAGGAAAATTGCCGAGCCTTTGTAGGGCGTACAGCTGGTATTGTAATTGATGGCAATGGCATATTTATATGCTTTCGGGTAATCGATCAGATGCTCCGCGTCATTCCATACAATCCCCGTCTTGCTGGCATCCACGAGCTGATTATAGTATTGACAGGTGCTGTCCGCCACCCAGTAGTGATTGGAGTTTACTTTCAGATAGCTCCGCGTGCTTCCCGGATCGGAGGCATTGCCAAAAGCCTGCCCTAATGTATAGACGCCGGACGGCGTTTTTCCGTCGCCGGCGATTTTATCTGAGGTAATACCGTTTCGCCCGACATAACAGCTCATAGACATTACCTTTGTAAAATAACTTCCGGATTTGTTATAGAGCGTCAGCGTTCCGGTCGATCCCGATGTCTTCACATCGATAATCTGCGATGTGTTCGCGGCAAACGAGTAATCGCCCGCTGAGAAATCCACCTTGCCGTTTTTGATATACCACCAGCCGTTACTGTTCTTCGCGATACACAGAGTAAAAAAAAGTAAGAACAAAAAGATAACACACAACCAAGAGAAGACCTAAATCCAAAAAGAAGTTAAGAAT
>JAJBTR010000387.1 GCA_020860745.1 Lachnospiraceae bacterium
CTATGAATAATTATGGGAAAATTTCCTGCATAAATCCTGATATTTTACCCCCACATCTTTTAAGCAAGATCGGGCAATTAATCAAATCATATTGCTGTCTATCTAACTTCACCCAAAAACGCGCTCCTTTGTTTTGTACTCCTGGCGCTGAGTTAAATACATATAGTTTGCTGTCTCCACTTATTGAATCCATTGTGAATCCCAATCCGTCCAAAAACGGCAATATACCGTTAGCCAATGAAGAATTTAAATTGCAACACCAACGGAACATTTTTCAATATATATTAAAAAAATGATTTAGCCTGTTCCTTGCAGCACTCCATCTCTCCCACATGGATTAAGGCTTATTAAATCAACCATAAGCTCTACCTTTTGCCAGAGCCATGAAAATACCTATAGCTCTGGCTCAAAAGGTCTTTCTACCTATTTAAAAGCATCCTTCAAAAATCAGTGACCTTTTAATGCACTCTCATACTGCCGCACCATGCGGTAATAGGTGCTACTGGATAATCCTAATTCATTCATTGCTGCAACGGCTGTGATTTCTCCCCGTTGCCATCTTTCATATACTTCTGCGAATTCCGCCGGGCGCTCCAATCTCGGCCTCCCCAGATGCTTCCCTTTCTTCTTGGCGGCATCAATCCCCTCCTGCTGTCGTTTGCGGATGGTGATCCTCTCCTGTTCCGCGATACTGGCCAGCACCTCAATCAGAATATTTTGAATCATCTCTATAATCCACTGTTGGCCTTCCGGCACTTCTATTAATGATGTCGGCAGGTCCAATATCTTCAACCGCACTTTATGATCCCGGAACCACTGCAATTCATTTTTGATATCCTCTTTACTTCGTGACAGACGATCCAACGATGTTATAATCAGTGTGTCACCGCCTCTCAACCCCAGCGGGCCTTTTAATGCCTGATACGAAGGTCGCTCTAAATTCTTGCCGCTGGCTTTATCAATCAGGATATTCTCCTCCGGCACATACTCTTTTAACGCGAGGATCTGCCTGTCCAGATTCTGTTCCTTGCTGCTGACTCTGGCATATCCCATAACTTTGTTCTGCATAATCTACCTTCCTCCATCGCCCTGATACATTGAAGAAACATGCTTCTCACGCATTCTTCTACACCTCTTGTCCATGATATACGTAAGCGTCAAATATCGGTCTCCGATAAAGCACCAGTCATTTTCCGAATCAATATAACCTGCCTGGCATTCTTCATCATCCACCGGCAAATTTTCCATCGAAATAAAAGTTCCAAAAAAGTTGACCACTATGAACGGCCTGTAGCGGCACGGTATTCCGTCACTTTCTCCATCTGCCAATTCCCATAAATGAAAGCCATCCGGAATACTGCCTCTGTCAATCCTTACATCCGTAAAATATCCGTCAATCCCCCTGATCCTCATTGGCATCCATTTCTCTGATTTTGCATCAAAACGCATCCTGATCACCTCCATTCGTATGCCGGCGCAGAGCCCCGCACCGGCACACCATTACGTAAAACCGCAGTCAGCGTAACACAGGTCATTCATCTTTTCCATTACGCCATGTCTGTACCAAAAACCAGAGGGACATTCCAACAAGGACTGCGATCATCACTCTCAGCGCAATAACCAATATATGTATCATCATCTCTACACAGCCTCCAGAACGCCATTTTCTTTATCATAGAAATATGCATGATCCGACAGGATTTCCTTCTCTTCCACCACAGCTTCATTAACTTCGCAGACCATATCGCTGTATTTCTTTTCACACTTCCTGTCCCCATCCATTACCAGTATAGTTTCATGGATGCTGGAAGGAAGGACATAAAAACTCCTGCCCTGCAGCGTCTCCTGAAAACAGTCCGCGCCCAGAAGGATAGCAGACGCACCATATACCGCCTGCCTATTGGTGAGAACATACATTTCAGGCCCGCCATCTGCATCAAACAGAGGACACTCTCCGCTTTCCATCACCACTTTAAATATGTCATCCATTTTCCTTAAACGGCAGCCGTCACCTTTCAGGTTACACATTGCCTGCTGATAGACCTCCTCCTCTGTCACGCCCCACTGCATCAGCTGATGCTTTGAGATACGCAGGAAAGAAGTTCCGTTGTCCTCGGTTTCCAAACGCACCATGTAAAATATGCTCAGATCTAACCACGGCCTGCTGGCAAACTTTTCCTGCAGCTTTGTATTGCGCTTCCCGGAAAGCAGGACGGGATAGACATTATCCTTTGCATTCTCCCATGTCGCCATTAAAGAAACAGCCTGTCCCAGCATCCCTGTCACTCCCGTCTCCTGCCGGATAAAATCATAAATAATCCCGGCGATCTCATCCATATCTTTCCCATCTTCATACAACCGGTAATACTCATCCAGAAATACAATCGGGGCAGCAGACGTCTCCCCGCCTTTGCGATAAAGAGACTTCTTTTCCCCGTCCCGTTCTCGACGATTCCATCATCTATATGAGCAAGATAACCGTCGCCGTATAATTCAAGCACTTTCTCTGTGATCTGCTTTTCAAATTCTGCATAATCCATCTTCTGTCTCCCTTCTACTAAATCATTGCTTCTGTAATTAGTACCATAGCAAAACGTGTCCCCAGTATAAAACCCTGTTCCATCCCCACCTCACCTGCGGCGGTCAACGCATCCTCAAGCCTGCGCATGTCAGCACTATCTCCTCCATACTGGTGCATCAAAACGTTCACGCGTGCGTCTATTTCGCGCCATGCCTGTTTACTCCGTTCGGATTCCGAATACAGCTGGCTGTAAATTTCTTTCAGCATTTTTACTTTCCTTTCCTGATTATTGTTTATAAGCGTTTTTTACACCCTGCCACGTACTGATTATTGCCACCACACAGCAAAGAAACACATGGTATACAACTACCCTTCGCTGTATAATAACTGTCTGAATTATGCGGCTCTCCCCTTTGTCCGTTTCAGGCTGCTCAGTGCCCTGCGGTATGTGTCATCATCCATGCTTTCTATACTGCTGACGCCGTATCGGCTGAGGACCATGTCAAGAGCGATACCTGTTCTTTCCAGTTCCCTGTTGATCGTCCGGACTTTATCTGGAGCCTGCCTTTCCTCCGCAATGATAGATTTCTTCTTTTGGGAATTTGCATAGGAAGCATTTGAAGATTCTGCTCTCTGTGGCTTCGTGTGTAAATCACTTACTATCTCTGAACCGGTATCTGCCTGCCGGACTGTGGAAATCTGGGTTCCGGATTTGTTCCATAGACGGTAAACCTCCCTGCCATCCTGATTTATGATCGTCAGGCCAATGATCTCACGGTTTTCATTATAAACAATCTCCGTCACCGTAAATTTGTCATGGCATACCCACTTGTTCCCTTTCTGTTCCATCCGCGTTTTTGACGCCCCGACCCAGATGAACGGGGCGGTATACAGCTCCCTGCCGATACCAAGGCTGACACAGGCCCGTTTAAATGAATCCGATGCCTGTCCTTTCTCTTTCTCCGTATAACTCTCCGTGCCGACATCCTGCTTCTCTATCCACTGATTCTTTTCATCATCCCAAATACTGACCGTGCAGTAGAGGTTACCGCCGATCACTTCATGGCGGCGCTGCCAGCCTGCAGTACCGTAAACTTCATCCAGTATCTTCATATCCGCACGGGCATCCTTATACAGCAACAGCGACAGCCCTTTTTCGCTGATCATACCTATCCGACATTCGATTTCATCTGCACGGAGCAGGCGTATTTCTTTTTTGGCCATATTCCTGTTCCTCCTTTCCCATCAGAAAATATGCCGTCATGTTTTTGTTTTCTGACGGCACACTTCCTCTCTTCCAATTTTCAGCTGACAGATTTTCAATTTCAGCTTCGACATGTGCTTTCATCTCACTGTAATTGCTGTCCTCTTTTTTCAGCCACCGGTTATAGCATCCCATCAGGATATTCTTCTGCTGTAACAGTTCCGCAAGAATCTGATCGGACAGCAGCTCCGCTTTCTCCACAAGGATTTCGTAAAAATTCACGACCGCGTCTATCTCATAACTTCTGGCAAAAATCTCTGCATTCGTTTCGCCCAGAACCGACGCCCTGTATTCCTGATACTCGCCGTAGATACGGTCTAAAAAATGTTCCTTCAATCTGATTCCCTCCTGTCCTCCACCATGAAAACGTCTTATAACTCAGACATATCAAGCGATCAGCACAGTAAGTCTGCACACTTCCTGTAAAGTATCCTTTTCGCCTTACTTGCATTTCCACTTTTCCACCATTTCCATCAATCAGAAAACACATATATACCCTTATAATCTACCCTCTGAAAAGGATGGAATTGATGGAATGATGGAAAATCATGATTTCATCCCGTATTATCCTCTGTATACACCGTCATGATCTAAGCAGCGATACCATTTCCCATAATGAACTATCTATCCTAATCTGTTACTAATCAAAAGGAAGTTCTTCATCAAAGTTACCCGAAGAATACAGAAAACCATCTGCATCTTCATGTATGCCGCTCCGCATATGGCTACCTGAACTGTCTTGCAAGCCATGGGAACTTCTACTGCAAATGTCTGCCACGCCATCATTTGCTTCGCCTGACTTCACTGCATTCTTACTCTCTGCAAACTCCTGTTCCTCCACCACAACTTCAAAGAACGGCACCTTAATACCATCTTTATTATCGTAGTACCCGGTCTGCACACGCCCCGCGACGAGCATCTTCATCCCTTTTCGGAGATACTTCTCCGAGAAATCTGCACGGTTCCCGAAAGCGACGATATGAAAAAAGTCTGTGGTGATACCGCCGTCATGCTTAAACTTCCGGTCAACTGCAAGTGAGTACCGGGCGACAGCCGTTGGGTTCGCCCCCTGTGTATACCTCACTTCCGGATCCCGGGTCAGCCGCCCCATTAAAATGATCTTATTCATAGCAGGCTGTCCCTCCTATGCGACCATCAGGCGGCGGTAGCTGCTCTGTGCGAGGAAGCTCTTGTAGATTTCAGGCTCCTCTGCTTTCAGCCGCTTCGTATCCACGCCGCTCCTGCTGACCTGTTTCCATGTGACAGTCTTATCCCCGACGATGCCTGTCTCTGCCTCTTTCAGATAAAATTTCAGCTGGTTCGTCGCGGCCGCTTTTGCTGTCTCCAGCTTCTTTAATTCTTCTGAGAGGCGCTCGTACTCCGTACAGACCGGCAGCACCTCATCCGGGAGATGGACTGTCGTCCCATCCGACTTGGCAAACCTGCGGTTAAAATAATCTGTCGTTGCTTCGGAACCATCCGGCACCGGCTCCATCCCACCAACAACATATGTCTCCCAGAAATACTTTTCCATCGCAATGATCTTCCCGATCAGTTCCTCATCACGTTCCACCACATGATGGCAAAAATGGTTGCCGCCGACCAGTGCCGCGACATATGTCCTCTTTGCACCTGTCACTGCCATATAATGCTGCACCTGCAGGATGTAAGGTACGGGTACGCCATCCTCCCAGACATCCTGTTTGTAAGCGGATGCTGTCTTTGCCTCAAACACAGCCATTTCACTATCCGGTTCACGGATGACGCCATCCAGATCAGCAAGCATGAACGGGTATTCTTCACTCTGCAGGAGCATATGTTTCTGACGTACCTTTATACCAGTACGCTCCGTGAACTCTTTCCTCACGATCGGTTCCAGCAGTGTCCCGAAATGCGCATACTCGCTGTCTGTTTCCTCCGGTTCCATCTGCCCCGTCTTTTCCAGCCACAGCTGATGGGCGGATTTGAACGGGTTGATTCCCGCGAGAGCCGAGACATCCGAACCTCCGATGCCGCATGTACGGTACTGCAGCCACTCCTCCCTGTTCAGGTTATTTGTCTTTACAACTACTCTCATTATGAATTGTCACCTCCATGAAAATAAGGGCAGACACATCATGCATCTGCCCTGTCACTCATCCTGTTCCATCTGATTAAATCTGCTCGATCACGGAATTCGCGTCATCGAGATAATTGTATGCTTCTTCCAGCATCTCTATGTAGCCCTGCATCTCCTCCCCGCGCTCACCATCCCTGAACTGTTCAGGAAGATTATCATATGATTCGGATTCTTCCGCTTTCACATCCTCAAGGATTTCCTTCGCTTTGGCGACCATGTCAAAAGCAGAGCCTAACCGCTTTCTCCTGTCTTTATTCATTCTGTTCCATTCCTCCATCCGTCATCCACACTCGGCTGTAAACTTTACGCCGCTTTTACCAGACGGTACGCCTTGTCGATCAGCGGGTTGCCGTCCACCGTGCGGGAGAAGAGATTTTCCTTATAATTCTTCGTCCTGCGGATGGGGTCTGCATGGGTGGCAAAGTCTGACACCGCATTGACAAAACGGTAAGCGTTCTTTCCCACATCCATCAGGTCAGGCGCATCAAAATACCGGCTGGCAAGGTCTTCCCGCATGCGGCGGGTATTCTTTTTCTGCTGCGGCGTCCAGCTGTCCTCATAGGGGAGCAGCACTTCAATGTATTCCTTCACTTTCCTGTCATCCAGTTTCTTTTTCCGAAGCTCCTCAAACTCCATGCCGAGGTTCTCCATATAATAATCTGCCATGAAAAGCGTATCACGCGCTTCCTCCATCTTACTCTTTATGTCCCCGGTGTGTATCATAGACCATGACCGCTTTGCCGTATCAAGCGCCAGGTTCAGCGTGTTGTTGCACACAACCCGGATCGGCGTCACCGCCACACGGATGGCGCCGCTCCCGTCATGGCTGTTGGAAAACACCAGATACGGGCTGATGCGGTCCCCCATGATCACAAACTCCTGCGGCATCCGTGCCAGCATCCAGACCTTGCGCCCTTCCTGCAAAGAACCTGCGGTTTCGTAACGGACACCCTCGCCCAGTAATTCATCCGTAAAGGCAAACGCCTCCTCATTCTGGACTACCTTGTAACGGTCCGTCACGACACCGAGGACTTTCCGGTCACTGCTGCGGATGTTGGCTTTGTAACCTTCAATATATTCACCATCCGTATAAATCGGCTCCTGCTCCACCATCCAGTCGAGCCCGGCCATTTTTAAAGCGTTCTTAGAATCCGGTGCCTGCATCACCTTCGTACCTAACCCGTGCCACGGGGTTTCTCTCACATAAAACATGCTTTCCACATTTGCTGCCATTGTTCAATCTCCTTTCCGATACTTGCTTCTCTTTCATCAATCGTCCATATTTCTTACTACTTCCGCTGCGATCAGAGCTGCGCAGTTCAGCGCAACAACCAAAAGTTCGCCCATGTAATAGCCTCCTTTCCGCCAGACGGGCATAAAATTAGCGGAGCCCGATATAAAGGCTCCGCCATCCATCTGTTGATTACACTATTATAATATATGCCTGTAATGTTATATTTTTACAGTACCTGCCATGACAAGATTGTGAAAATAATGTGTGGACTGTATACTATACCTGCCCCATATCAAACCGGCAGATCAGTATCAGTTAAATTCCAGAGAATACTGGTAACTGCACTGCAGGATATCCAACAACGCAGCTGAATCCATCCATGTAAATTTATCTTCATCATCCGTAGAAGCTGTCATATAGGAATCATCCTGTTCGGACCATGTCAGTGTAAAAGAAACATCCTCCCTTTCAGGCATGTCAACATACAAAGTATACGCATCCACAACGGTACATTCATATGTACCAAAATATCCCGCATCATAATAGGTATCCATGCTCCCCACAGACACATAGATCGTACCGTCTTCATCCTGCGTCAGGTCCAACCTCCCCGGGACAAGTTCATCATCGTAATAGGAAGGTTCGTAAGTTCCTATTTTCCCAAGAAACGTCTGCGTCTCTGTTTCTTCTACAGCCTCAGTCTCTACTTCCTCAGAAGTATCCTCTGTGCTGGTATCCTCAGATTCATTTACATCTTCATCACCCGCCATGTCCTCTTCCAGAGATGCATTCTCAGATTCCTCCACCGACTTGACCGGCCCGAAATGGCCTTCCAACACAGTCTGGTCCGCCTTATTATCATCAGAAACAGCTGTTAGTCCACACTCCGGATGAGAACCGATATAACTCCCATATATGCTGTTTAAAAATGCTGCCAGACCACTTGCAGAATACGAATCGGTATCATCTGTAAAGGAGTCAATGCCACTCGCTTCAAAAGTTTCCGAATCATCATCATAAACCGAGAACTGAAGCTCCACATAGTCTTCATTGCAATAATCCACGATGTAGTATGTGCCGTCTTCCGATGTGCCATACGTCCATTCACCGCCCGCATACAGATACTCGATCACTTCTTTCACTGTCACGGTATCATAGTCTCCCAGGTATCCGTTCTGTACCTCCTCACAAAGCTCTGCAGCCCTCGCCGCAGTTTCATCCTCCCCGCCGCTGCCGCTATTCATAAATATCAGAATTGCTGCAATCACAATGACAACAACAACTACCAATGCAATGATTTTTCCTTTCCCTTTTTTCTTTTTCTTCTCAGGACCCTTCTTTGACGTAGCTTCCGTTTCCTTTACAGAACCTACTGTCTCTGCTTTTTTCTCTGCGTTGCTGCCAATCCGGCTTCCGCAGTTCGGGCAGAAAGCTGTCCCTTCCTTTACTTCATTGCCGCAATTTGGACAAAACATACTCTTTTCCTCCTCACACATGGTTTTTATGCAGGCCATCCTATATCACAATAATTACAACCACTATAACAATCACGATGAGCGCGATTACCATATTCCGTTTTTTCTTCTTAATCTCTTCTCTTGTAAATTCATCCTTTTTTATCCGGGAAAACAGGGATATGAATCCGCCGAGTATACCTAACACAGCAGCCACAGTGAAAATCACTCCCATAACAGCACTTCCCTCTGAAAACAAAAGCAGTGCCAGTATAGCAAAAACAATCCCGAGAATAATCTCCAGAATATTGCCGGTTTTGATCGCAACCCTGTCAAACGCCGAATACTCCATGCCGCCATCCGGCATATCATCTTCGCGTATGCGATTCTCATCCGGAGTCTCTGCCCTGGTCTCAGCTTCCCGGACCGGGGAAGCATACATACCCGGTGTTTCATTTACAGGCCATGATACTTTATTCCCGCAGCTCGTGCAGAAGTTCTGGCCTTCCTGCAGCTCTTTTCCGCATTTCCCACAAAACATCTGTTATCTCCTACGCTAAAATATTTCCGTTTTCATCTGCCGGCTGAGCCAGTGCTATGAAAAATTCGATCAGGGCAATCACAGACGGTATGCATGTCCAGCAAAAGCACAGATATAAAATACCCATACCGATCTTCCCGGAATAGAATTTATGTGCCCCTATCCCGCCAAGGAAGATAGCCAGCAGACAATAGACAACCTTGCTCACCACTTTTTTGTTGCCAACCATCGTACCGGGCGCCATGGCGGAACCTTTCCCTGACTGGTTATCATTTGTAATATGGATATTGATCCCGCCGGGCGGCACCTGATTCTGAGCAGACTCTTTCTGTGCCGCTTTGACGACCATGACCTGTGTCTCCGTTTTAAATATTTCAACGGGGTCGCCGACCTGCGGGACAAAATTCAGGTCACATGCCCGCACCTGCTCAATCCTGCCGCCCGCAGTCCCTATACTGATGATATCACCCTGAATTTTGATGATCTTCGCAGCTCCTGCTTTTGCATCCGCACCCGTGTTTGCAGAACGATCACTTACCCTTGCACCGCAATTAGCGCAAAACATCTCATCCCCCCGGATCTGCTTACCGCAGGAAGCACAATATCGCATAGCCATACTCTTATCTCCTTAAAAATTAATATCCTATGTTCTTTACTTAAACAGACCTTTCGCCGCTTTCTTGAATTTAGTCATCGTAAGCGCGCCATACTGGTACCGGATATTTTTCTCATGGTCTGTCAGATAGATATACGCACTGTTTGTGACATCCAGGCTCATCTTGCTTCCGGCTTTACCCATGTAATATGTCACAATCGTCCAGCGGCCATCCTTACTCTCGATTCTCCGGTTACCGGCCACGACCCCCTTACCCATGACAACTGCCTCCAGTTTTTTCAGTCCCTTCGGGTCATCCGCATACTGCGGGATAATGTACTTGCCGATCAGTTTCGCAATATCCTCCGGCTCTACCTGATAGCTCTGCAAATCCTCATTGCCTAAGACTTTCCGGCTAAAACCCGTCCTTGCCTTATTGCCGATCTTTTCTTTTTTGATCGTCATACCGGCCAGATCGTCGTCCTCCGTTTCCGGAATATCATTCAATCCGATTTCCGGCTCTTCCGTAACCGACTCTGACTCCTGCCGGCGTTTTTCCGCCGCCTGATTATCCTGGTCTTCAGAAAACTCTGCCTGATTAACCGGCACGACCACTCTGGCTCCGCAGTTCATACAGAATTTAGCGTTATCTGACAATTCACTTCCACAATTCATACAAAACATAGCTCTTCTCCTTTCATTTTTCCACTATGATTCTGTTATCCAAAGATATTTTCTATAAAACCTTTAACAGCTCCGCATAGGCCACCAACCACAAAACCCACAGCCAAACCGGGTATTCCTATTATGACTCCTCCAATCACGCCGCCAGTCTCTGCGCCATCCTCCATACAGCATCCGATGGATTCCCAAAAACCAAGCCGGGTTTTTTCTTTGTAATCAGCTTCTTCATCATCATGAAGCCACTTGTCCTCATCGACATTAATATTATCTGCTATAGCCAGCCTCTTATCTTTCGGTATCGACCGGATAATGTAATAAAGAAGCTTCGTCAGGTTATATGGCTTACACTGTTCTTCTCCGTCCTCTTTATAACCGGCACAATAATATATAGGGCGCACAGAAATTCCTGTTCCTTCTTTAATTCTGGTTTCGACCGACTTTGCCTTTTGTTTTAAATATTTCAGCAGGACTTCATCAGGGACATTATTTTCTACATCCCAATGTTTTCCTTTCATTGCCACGTCAGCCTGATTGATTCCGATGAGAATCCGGCCTTCCCTGTCATCTCCAAGGCAAGGGATGATGACGTTATTAATCAGGTCATATGATGTGCCAAGATCCTTTGACGAGGCATCTAAAACGACTAATACCAGATCAATCAATGGATCGCCATTTTCATCCAGCTCACTTAACTTCCTGATGATCATATTATTATATTTTTCATCAGAGTGAACTCCATCACCAAGACCCGGCGTGTCCCAGATTGTCAGGTTATCCAGCACATAGCTTGTAATATAATCCGTCTCCGGCTCTACGCGAACTCCCACCGTTGCCCCTTCCATATTAAATTAGGCATGAAGCGTGGAACTCTTACCGCTTCCCGTGGCTCCAACTAATATGATATTTACTTTCTTTTCCCGCATCCTGATCAGTCTGGAAAGCTGATTATTTTTTTCATGTACAGGCAAATCTGAAGACATAATATCTTCTTCCAGAAGTTCAAAAATGCTCTTTCTCGGTTCTGCATTCTGGTCTGTTTCTGCCTCAGTTTCAGGAGAATCAGCATCTTCTATCTTTACATCACTTACCGATTCCGGTGTGGTCATCTCAGGAATAACATTATCGCCACCTGATATCTCATTTGTGTTTTCAAAAACTGTTCCATTCGTTTCTTTCATTGTCTTCTCCTCCGCATGATAAAAAATTTGTTTTTAATTGCACAATGATTTACATTGATGTCTCTTCTTCTTTGTTTCACAATCCGAGTATAGCAGGGAGGATAGACATATATTGTCGCTGTGAATGGTTTTCTGTAGAAAATCCAGATAAATTTGTATTTTTGGATTTTCGAGCAAAAAATCAGCGGAGCAGTAATCATGCTCCGCTTAAATATTCCGAGGCTTTTTTACCCCAACTTATTCCATCACTCTTTCTTCCCAATTTTACACTTCAGTATATACATGACATATATTTTATTATTTCCCGATGGCAATTTCCTTTTTCTACTGATTGTCAATTCTTATTGGTTGTTTAATTAACACACATATTTTTTTCAGTTGTATATAAACCACTGTGCTGATAGCCATATCTCATTAGTTCCTCCTCTATTTTGTTTAGCTTCTCTATCTCGCCGCTTATTTTTTCATATATTCTATTTTCACCAAATTCCTTCTTCACATTAAGCAAGAACCTCATATCCCTGAACAAATGAGCAATCGTCACTAATAAACCGCCGATATCGACACCTTTTGCATTCTGCGTAAGATACGCGGCAATCAAATTACTGCTTGTACCAATTGTATTGGCAATTAATAATATTTTTCTTGTCCTGACCTCAAACAAATCCCTGCTGCCATCTTTCTGCGAATCATAATACAACCCATGAACTAATCCAATTATAGTAACTATTAAAATAGAAATAGCCGCAGATTTTCCTATGATTTTAACATCTCTGGCAAAACACAGAGCATCATAATGTTCTTTGTATAGATTGCTCGCAAAATCTGGCGCAAATGTCTCGACAACAGGAACCGGAAAACCCCTTTTTGTAGTTATAT
>JAJBTR010000047.1 GCA_020860745.1 Lachnospiraceae bacterium
TTTGCACGACCTGTCTCGGTTTGTTTATTTTCTCGGTCTCCGCAGTTCTTCTTTTGCACGACTTTTCTCCGTTTCTTTATTTTCTCGGGGTCCTCAGTTCTTCTTTTGCACGACTTTTCTCGGCTTCTTTTATTTCTCGGGTTGCACATCTAAAATAGTAGATTTATGGAACGGGAACGATATATTATAAATATCCTGCACGGGAAACACACTGCAATCAAGTCAACAACAGAACAAAACAAAAAATACTAAGAAGTCCACACATAAATCAGCCACTCCGCGCACATCAATATCAACAACAAAATCAGCACCAGATTCCGCAATTCCGTTGTCCCCACACCGCCGTTTTCTGCGGCGCCCTCCTGCGCATTCTCCATATCCGAAGCCGGTTCTACCTCCGATTCCAGAGCGGTGGTAAACTGCACCGCGAAACACTGCGTCTCAAGCGCCTCCCCCCTGCTCCTGGGAAACCTGATAGATTCCCAGCTGGGAAACTTCCATATAAGAGCCGGCCGCCTCCGACGCTGCGATCTGTTCCGTGCTCTGATCCGGACAAATTACCGTAAGATCAGAACCGGTACTCTGACCGCGAATCAGAATGCTGTCGCCCGCCACATAGGAAGTATCCTCTGTCAGACCGGTATCCAGCAGATAACCGGTCAACTCCGACACCAGAATAGGGAACTCTGCCTGGAGTCCGAAATCCGTTTCGTGCAGGTCAAATCCCAGAACCGCCATCCTGTGGCTGCCGTAAATTCCATAAAATCCGGCAGTCTCCTCCCCGGATTCTCCGGCTCTCAAAAAGGCGATTCCCCAGGAAGGAGTCTCATAGATGGCGGATTGCGTAACGCCAAAGGATGCATCCGCCGAATAATAGGTCATACCTGTAGATTCCACTTTAAGCGTCGTATTTTCCACATATCCCGACGCCCCGAAATAAACCTCGTAATTTCCTATGTTTTTTGCAGCATTTTCATCTACATCCGATCTTCCGACATGCTCTGTTCCGTCTTCATCCGACACCCCGGTACTTTTCGCCTCGTCCTCATCTGCACCCAATGCTCCGGCGTATGCACTCGTTTCACAATTTACAAACAGATAATTCCCCGTCTCCGGTAGTTCCTCCGGCAGCATCCCGTCAAAAATATAGAGATCATATCCGTCCGCCTCGTCCGTCTCAAAAACGCCGAGGTCTGAAGTACGGTAAACCTCCACCCCACTGATATTTCCAAACGCTTTTTCCAGATACAGGTTCGACTGTGTCAAGAGCAGCACCCGGCTGGCGTTCTCTTCCTCCAGCACGCACCAGACAGAATTATCGCCCGCCAGAGCATCCGTCCCGTTGATTTCTGCCCGGAGCGCTTTCACCGTCTCATCCACCTCAGTTTCTTCCAGTTCAAAATAAACGGAAGCTGTCTCTCCGGCTGCCACCTCCATCACGGAAATGGCCAGCAGAGTCTCCTCTCCCTCAGCATCAATTCCGTACAGGTTAATCTCGCCAGTCACTGCTTCCGCACCATATGTTCCCTCCGCGCCGCTTTCGCTCCCGGATTCTTCTCCGGAATCCGCACCGTGATTTGTCACCTGCGCCAGCACCAGAAGCTGTCCGTCCTTTTCACTGCAGCTCAGGCTGTCCATAGAACAATTTGTCACCTCGCTGTAAAAATTCTCCACCACACAATCCAGGTCACCCACATCAAAAGCCGTGTCCGTGAAAAACACTACCTGATACTCCTCCGACTGACTGATACAGGACTGTACCAGACTCAGAGAAGAGGAAAGGTCGCCGCCCAGCACGGTCTGTTCAATGCCCCGGATCCGGTTTTTCGCCTCCACCTTATCCTGGCTGTTAGACAAAACCAGCGCCGACGACTGATTGCCGCTGATGACATAGAGCGTGCTGCCGTCCGCCAGACTGTCCACATACTCGCAGGCGGCCTCTTTCGCTGCATCCAGGCGGGTCGATTCAGAAGCATCAAACCCCCCGGATTGCACTGCATTTTTCCCGAAAACAGAAGACCCGGATTGCGCGAAATCCTCCCCGGACACAGCAGCCTCAGATTGCGCGGAATCCTCCCCGGACACAGCAGTCAGGTCAGTCGCATTCTCTCCATACAAAGTATCCATGCTGGCGCTGTTATCCAGTACCAGCACGGTCATCATCTGATCGTCAGCACCCGAGCGGATCCAGGGACGCATCAGCGCAAGTACAAACAGCAGCACCGTAATAATCTGCAGAATCAGCAGCAGATTTTTGCGCAGCCGCTCCCAGGGCCGGGTCGCTTCCACAGAACGGTATACCTCCTGCCAGAGCATGACGGCGGAGAATTCTTTCTTTTTTATATTCTGCCGCAAAAAATAAAGCAGAATAAGAACCGGCACCAGCGCCAGAAACGCCAGCGGCCACAACACATAGATATCCACGAAAACAGCTATCCTCCTGATATATATGTTTAAGATTTCCGTACCCGACAGCCAGTCGGGGCTTTTCTTCCCATTGTTTAAACTTTCCTGTTATATTCCCGGTGTTCAACGACACGACACATTCCTGCATTTCGCCGGATCATCCCATGAACCCCTGCATAAATCGATTTTCTGTAAATCTTACCCAAACAATCCTTTCTGCCGCAGCGTCTCGAACACAATTTTTTCCAGCGGTTCATCCGACACCACCTGCAAAAACGTGCAGCCATACCGCTTCGCCAGGCGCATCAGCCTTTCCTGATGCCGCTTTAACGCTTCCCGGTACATGCGGATGGACTGGCGGCTCATCGTCACACGGACGCTTCCCGCCCGCTCCAGATCCACCAGTTCATAAGTCCCCTCGCCGTCAAATTCTATCTCTTCTCTGGCCAGCACCTGAATCAGGCAGACCTCCTGCCGCTGGTACACCAGAAAACGCACCGCCTCCTCCAGCCCGTCCTCCTCAAAAAAATCAGAGATCAGAATAGAAATCCCTTTCCCGCCGGTTGAGGAACGGCGTACCGCCTCATGCAGGCCCGTCGTGCCGCCAAACTCCACCTGCTCCAGGTCGCGCAGCAGCCGCTGAAAACTCCCGCGGCCCACGATGGGACTGGTATGTCCCAGCCTGCCGTCCCGGAATGTCAGAACCTCCACCCGGTCAAGCTGCTGCAGGACAATCCAGGTAAGGACAGCTGAAAGCCGCAGAGCCATCACGGATTTTTCCTCTTCCCCATACGCCATGGAAGCGCTGGTATCCAGGAAAATATGATATTTTGCCTCTTTCTCCTCCATAAACTGCTTCACATACAGCTTATCCAGCCGGCCGTACACATTCCAGTCAATCCGCCGGATATCGTCCCCCGGAAGATATTCACGGAAATCCGAGAATTCCACCGAGGAACCTCTGGCTGATGACTTCCGCGCACCGCTCTGTCCCTGATCCAGGCGTATGTGCGCCGCCAGCTTTAGCTGATTCAGTTTTGTGAAAAAACCTGCGTCAAACAAATCGCTCATATTTTCCTCTTTCCTTCAGTCCCTGCCGCGCTGCAAATTTTCATAACAGTTTCCCTTACTTTCTCATAAACCGCTTTCGTTACCTGCGTTTGTCTGTACAGCATCATGGTACATTCTCTGTATCAGCTTTTTCTCCGCTTCATTCCTTACCATGTGCATAACAGCGGACACACGAATCCGCATATTACCTGATATCTTTCCATCAGCTTCTCATCTTCAGCTTCGCTGACGTCAGAATCGCATCTACCACATCATCCGTGCTGACTCCATCCGCTATCGCCTCAAAATTTGTGATCAGCCTGTGCCGCAGAGCCGGATATGCCACATAATCGATGTCCTCAAACGCGACATTGTACCGCCCTTCCATAACCGCACGCGCCCGGGCCGTCTTTATCATCGCCTGCGCCGCACGCGGGCTGGCGCCAACTGTCACATATTTTTTTACTGTCTCCGATGCGCCCGCCACCTCAGGATGGGTAGCAACCACAACGGACATGGCATAATCCATAACCGCATCTGAGATCGGGATCTGACAAATCATCTCCCTCATCCGCAACACATCCTCCCCGGAAAGCACCGGCGCAAGCTGCGGTCGGTCGGTGCCCACGGTAATTGACACAATCTGCTTTAGCTCATCTTTCGTAGGAAAATCCACCTACAGCTTAAATAAAAAACGGTCCAACTGCGCCTCAGGCAACGGATAAGTCCCCTCATTTTCAATGGGGTTCTGCGTCGCCAACACCAGAAACGGGGAGGGCAGGTCATAGGTTGTACGTCCGGAGGTCACTGTTTTTTCCTGCATCGCCTCGAGAAGCGCCGCCTGGGTCTTTGGCGTGGCACGGTTAATCTCATCCGCCAGCACCAGCTGGGCGAACATCGGTCCCAGCTCAAACTGAAATACATTGCGGCCTTCCTCTTTGAGAATCAGGCTCGTTCCCGTCACATCCGCCGGCATCAGATCCGGCGTAAACTGTATCCTGGAAAAACTCATCCGGAACACCCTGGATACCACTTTCACCAGCTCTGTCTTACCCAGCCCCGGCAAACCCTCAAACAGCACATTCCCATCCGCCAGAATCGCCAGAATCAACTGGCGGATGACGTCCCTCTGGCCGATGATTGCCTTGCCGATCTCCACCTCGCAGTCACGGATCTGCTGTATCATTTTTTTATTTCTGTCTCATCAAATTCACGCATCATATTCTCCCCTTATATCTGCTGACATGTTTTCTGAAATTACCCGATTTCCAACCTTCATTCCTTTTGTCCGCATTATTCCACTCACTTCTGACAAAATTAATTCACGCTTCCGCTCACTCCAGGTAAAATAAATTTCCGCTTCCGCTCAACATGCGGGAATAAATTCCCGGCACTTCAGATTTCACTCAACACTCACTCCCCATTCAGTTCACCGAAATAAGACCGGATCAGATCCTGCAGTCCTCCTGGATAGTTTGCTCCCTGAATCTTAGACAGCGCCTGCTCCGTGTAAGAGCCGATGACCTGGTCATATGCGACTTCATTTCCAGACCACGCCAGAGAATTACCGCTGGTCGAGTAGGTGGTCCCCTCTCCGGCCTCTCCGGTCAGATTTTCATCTTCTCCCACTGTGTCGGGCACGGTCACAGTCTCGCCGTTGTAGGACGCTGTCTCCTCCGTACCGTTTTTGCTGCCGTAATTCCAGCTGCCTCCCGAACCACTCCCGGAACCGCTGCCAGAACCGTTTCCACTGCCGGAACCATTGCCGCTGCCGGAACCACTTCCACTATCGGAACCACTTCCCTCTCCATCATTGTCTCCGGAACTGCTCCCGTTTCCGTCCGCCCCGTTTCCATCGGAACCGCCAGAAGCCGAACTGTCACTGCTCTGGGCGACAGATGCTCCGTCTGTGTCAATCTGCGCAAGCTGCGTCTGCGCCTGCGCTTTAACGGAACCGGCCGCAGCGAGGGCAGATGCGATCTGACTCGCAGAAAGCTGTCCGCCGGCCGCCGAGGAGGCCGCCTCCGAAAGCTGCTGCAGGAGATCACTGTTCTCTGTCAGAAACTGTTGTGACAAATTTCCACTCTCTGCAGCCGCCGCAAGCTCCTCCAACGCTTCCGCCAGTTCTTCCAGTTCCTCCTCCGAAAGATTGTCCGGATTTTCCGCATCCAGTTGTTCCAGCAATTCCTCCGCTGCCTCAGCCAGTTGTTCCGTCTCCTCCAGCTGCTCCTTTGCCGCTTCCCGTTCTTCTTGCGTCAGTTGATTGGCCGACCCATCCACCTCATCGGAATCCTCCGAACTATCTGTATCTGCATCCGCTGTCAGCGTGTCAGAGGAGCCGTCCTCCCCGCCGCCCAGCGCCTGGGCCAGCTGATTCATAGACTCCCGCGCCGACTGGTTTTCTGCATCCTCGGCCAGCTCAGCGATCTTATACTCCGCCCGCTCCAGAGCTTTCTCCAGTTCCTCCGCGGTTTTTACCTCGCCGAGCTCCTGCTGCAGCTGCTTCAGAAGTTCCTGATACTTCTCATTCTCTTCTTCTTTAAGTACCCCCGCTTCAGTCTGTTCTGACAGTTCCTCCGCGGTTTGTTCGATTTGTCGAGAATCTTCCTTTGCCTGCTGTGCAATCAGATACTGCTTTTTTGCCTCCTCTTTCGCCGGGGACGGCGCCGCCGCGCAGATTACAAGCACAGCCAGGAAACCAACCAGGATCACGCAGTTTTTCCGGGAAAACGCGACTGGCAGCTGCCTGCGCATCTTCACCTTTGACAGATGCTCCCAGGCATCCTCCTTCTGCATCCGTGCAAAAAATCCATCATCCTCCAGAAGCTCCAGAGCTGTCACCGTCCGCTCCCTGAAGCCGGTCCGATCCAGTTCCAGGGCCGCTCCTTTCTGATCGGGACGCGTTGCCAGAGACCAGATTACAGCGACAGCCAGAGAAAGTCCCGCCACCGCAGCAGCCCAGATATGCACCCGGTACCAGGGCAGAAAATAAGCAGCGAACTCCATGCATGCCCCGACTGCAAGGCCAAAGGGCAGGCAGAGGAAAAGCTTGCTTACCAGGTACCGCCAGCAGACCCAACGATGCAATTTCCTGATAAATTTCAGAATCTTTCTGTTCAAATCCATATCTGCTCCTATTCCCATACACTCCAAGTGCGGCTCCATACGGATGAATTCTTCACTCTCAGCTCTTTCGTCCGTAACTTCTGTCTTTCTATACGGACGATTTCCACACATCCGACTCTCTCATCTGTAGTTTCCAGTTCACTATACGGACCGAATTTTCTTCTTTATCATTCTCGTCCGTAGTTTTTCGCTCGCTGTACGGACTGATTTTTCTTTCCCGTCACACCCGTCCGCAGCTTCTTACTCACTATACGGACGATTCCTGTACTTTCGGCATTTTCGTCCGTATCTTTTCCAGCTCCACACGAACAAAATCTCCAACATCAATCCTCTCGTCCGTACCCTTGCAACAGCTACGCCCGGCCCCGTCTCTTTTTCTTTGCAGGCTGGAAAAAATTATCCTTCTTTCTCGCTGTATTCAGTTTCCGCGACGCCAGCACGAGAAACAACAGTCCCAGCGTCACAGTCACCGCAAAACTGACCAGACTCCAGTGAGGCGCTATGCGGATCATCCCCTGCGCCACTATCCCCAGAGTGCCGCCATTTAAGATCTGATACATCAGACCTCCGCCGGTATAAGTGTTCCGCATCGCGTCCGCAAACCCCACCGCCGGATTCAGAAAAAGAACCGCCGGTATCCAGCCCATGGAAACCGTCGAATTGCTGCTTAAAGTTCCTGCCTCAACCGCCTGATTCCACTGAATATATCTCATCCCTACCAGGCGAACACCGCAATCAGCGTCCCGCCGAAAAATACAAATTCCCACAAAAGCGACCCGATACTAGAAAGGATTGTCTTCTTAAACTGCGCCGCACACCAGATGCTGACTGCCCCGCAGAAAAACGCAGTCGCCAGGATCATGACAAGAAACACCAGCAGATACCGCCACTGAATTCCTCCATAAAGGAAAGCCAGCGCCATCGCCGGCAGGCTGACGAAAATGTACAGCAGCACATTGCACATGGAGGACAACAGTTTTCCAAGTATCACAGAAAAAGAGGATACCGGAGCCGTCAGAAGCAGATCCAGCGTCTGGCGTTCCCGCTCTCCCGCGATACTCCCCGCCGTCAGCACAGGGATAATCAGAAGAATCAATCCCATCTGCAAAAAAGCCAGGATCAGGAAAATCCCGGCTAGATCAGACAAGTCCATCGTTCCGGTGTTCACCGAAGAAAATACCATCAGCAGGGCAATCCCCGCCATGCACAGCCCGTAGATCATCAAGGCAATGGGAAATCGGATCGTCCTCGATCCCAGCATCAGCTCCTTTTTTAAAACCGGATTCACTTTCATCGCTGCTCACCTCCCGCCTGTATATCATCCACAGTATCCATGTAATTCTGTTTTTCCACGCAGGATTGCTCTGCATCTTTCCCTGTGTGCCATCCCGACATCTCTCCCGCATCACCACCGGAAGGATTCTGCAGCGAAATCTGTTCCTGCGCCACCGCTTCATCCGTAATCTCCAGGAACAGCGACTCCAGATTACCTTTTTCCTTGTAAAAACTCTCCACCGGAATTCCCATGGCAATCAGCCTTTTTAAAAGCTGCACGCTTTTTTCATCATCCCCGACATAGTCCGCCACCACATAGTCCTCCAGGACGGAGACCCGTTTTACATCCGGATCCTCCCGCAGCAGATTTACCGCTTCCTCCTGCCGGTCCAGCACCCGCACATGAAGCGGCCGGGCGTGCATCGCTTTCATCTGAATATCGTCCACCGTCCCATACATCAGAAGCCTTCCGTGCTGCATGATTCCAATCGTATCGCACATATCCGCCAGCTCTGGGAGAATGTGGGAGCTGACCACCACAGTTTTTCCCATACCGCCCAGATTTCGTAATATCTCTTTCATCTCAAACCGCGCCCTGGGATCCAGACCCGATGCCGGTTCGTCCAGCATCAACAGGCCGGGATTGTGCACCAGGCTCCGCGCCAGGCAGAGACGCTGCTTCATGCCGCGGGAAAGGTGATCCACACAGGCATCCGCTTTATCCGAGAGATTGACCAGATCCAGCAGTCCCAGGGAGGTATCCCTGGCCTGTTTTCCGACAATTCCGTAAAGGGAAGCGTAAAATTCCATATACTCCAGCGCTTTCAGATTATCATAAACGCCAAAGAAATCCGGCATATATCCGATTTTTCGTTTCACATCTCCGCGCCCGGTCAGCGCATCCTCCCCGTCAATCAGCACCTCCCCGGAGGTGGCCGACAGCAGCCCTACCGCGATTTTCATTGTTGTCGTCTTGCCGGCGCCATTGTGTCCGACAAAACCAAAGACTTCCCCGTGACTGATGTGAAGATTTAAGTCGTCCACGGCGCGAAAATTCCCGAAACTCTTACACAGATGTCTGATCTCAAGCATTACTCTTCACCTCCGATTGCTATAACTGCCGGGCTGTTATCAAAAACACACTCCATATCCTGTTTCGTCATGGCTCCGCCTCCCATCGCTATGATTGCCGGGTTGTAATCAAAAACGCACGCAATATCCTGTTTCCGCATTACTCCCCGCCTCCGATCACCGTGATGCCCGGAGCCACATCATAGCTGGCCGCCTCCGAGGAAAAAGCGGTCGACACAAATTTCATCCGGACCACTCCGCCAGCATCTATATAAGGACAGCCGTCGTCAAATTTCACCGTATTATCATCCGCAAACAATTCGTCATACCCGCCCGTATCCACGTTATATCCGTAAATTGTAACAGTATCTGTCGTCCCCCACTCGCTGGAATCCGAGCAGATCATGGCGTAAACTTCACTCATTTTTGCCGAAGAGAGGTCAAACGCAACCTCCACCTCATCCGTATACATCCACCCGTCCGTATCCCAGTCTTCCGCCATATTGTCCGAATAATCATAGAGCGACAGGCTCACCGCGTCCGGATAGTCCTCGTACGGCGCGTCGTCACACCGTACCACCATGGCGGAATTGCTCTCCGGAACATCCTCATCCGCAATGTAATCCGCCTCCCACTCCGGAATCCAGGCAAAGGCACATACATCATTTCCATCCATCTGATACCAGTATTGATTCATGAAAAGCCCCAGAACATTTGCCAGTTCTTCCCACTGTTCTTCCGCCACGCCGCTTTTTTTGTAAAACTCATTTCCGGAAGAACCACTGGAACTGCCGTAAGCATAAACCATATCCTCGATATAGGTGCTGACAACCAAATTATCTTCCTCCGTGAAAGAAACGCTCTCTCCGGCCTCCAGCTTCCCAATCATCACCACATTGTTTTCCGTAAAAACAGACACACCGTACATATCGCAGGCGGTGTTGTTTGTCACGGTACCGGAAATGCCGGTGATACTCCGCGTCACCTCGGACCACAATCCATCCGCCTCCAGACCGGAGGAGATCTCCACTTTCAGATAGGTGGAGTCAAAGGTGCTGTCATTTGTCATGCTGACCCGGCAGCCATCCGCCGTCTCCTTAAGCGCCACTTTGTAATCCAGGGTATCCGATGAGCCATTGTCCGTACCGAGCAGTGTTCCAAATATGGAATAAGAATAGTCCGTAAAGGTAGTCATCGGATTTACCGCAAAAAGACTTTCATCCAGCGTCACATCCGCGCCGGACGCCCCCGGAACCAGAATCCCCAGATATGCTGTCTCGGACAGACTATTCGTCTGTGCATTGTAAGAAATATCCGTGATGGAAACGGACTGCGCCGCCGTCAGGCGCAGGTCACGGCTAAAAAGGAACACCACGCCGGTTACTGCCACGGACAGCACCGGCACCAAAAACCACATCCACCCCCGCCGGTCAGCTTTTTTAAAATCAGGTATAAAACAGGGCCGGCCGCCATAACGAACACCAGCAGCAAAATCGCAAGAAGCCGGATATTCGGGTTCCTGATATCATGCATCCCATCCAGAACGGAGGACAGTGTCCATGCACTGACAGAATCGCCGTAATTAAGGCTGTAGATGCGCTGTGCACTGTAGCCGTCCGCAGCTTCCTGCAAAAGCAGCGCCGCCATCTCGTTCTTCGCGTTCCACCCGGCCACCGGCTCCATGCCGAGATTAAACGCCGTCAATACCACCTGCCCCAGACCGGTATCCCTGCGGAATACAAGACCTTCTTCTGTAAAAACGCCGGAAAGATTACGGGCAGTTTCTGCGGAAAAATCTGTATTTCCTGCTTCAGCATCGCTGTCATCTGCCATTAATTCATCCGATGCATCGCTGTCATCTGCCGTTGATTCATCCGATGCATCGCTGTCATCTGCCGTTAATTCATCCGAATCATTGCTCCCATCAGCCGTTGAATCATCCGACACATCGCTGCCATCTGCCGTCGAATCATCCGATACATCGCTATCATTTCCCGTCGAATCACTCGATTCATCGCTATCGTCCTCTGCAAAATCATCTGCCACAGCACCATCACCCTCATCCAAATCATTCAATTCATTGTCGTCCTCCGCCGAAAAAGTGAGAATCCCATCCGCCTCCGTGAAAGAAAGGGAATCCGACCCGCCGGTCAGCTGCATCGTCCCCGAAGCAAAACCATCCGCAGAAACCGCAACAAAATCACTTTCAAATCCCGATAATGTCTGGCGGTAATCGGATCCGGTTCCCAGAATCATAATACCGCCCTCACGAACCCACTCTTCAATCGCCTCGATCTGTTCTTCACTCAATTTTGATGTATCATAACTGTTGATGATCAGATAGCTTAAGACATCCAGCCCCGACGATTGCTCCGGAAGCAGATCCCCGGAAAGCTCCACTACCTGGGAAGAACCGCTGTAATCATTGATTTCCAGACTCCTCCCATCAAAATAATTCAGAGCCGTAAAATCATCGCTCAAAATGCCGACCAGCGCTTTTTCACTGGCAACTGCCTGAAGCGCAATCGCCTGTTCCTGTAAAACATTTCCCTGCGCATCTTCAACCTGGAGCAGCAGGGAAGAGGATGAACTGACATTGTCCACAGACATGGATATCGTCTTCCCTGTGTCCGCACTCAGCATAATATCCTGCTCATAAGCCGCCGCGCCGGATTCATAGGAAACTCCCGGCACAATCACGCGCAGCACACCCTCGAAATTCTCCCCCGCGGATTCCAGAACGACAGACAGGGGAAGCGCCGCGCCGCTCTTGTAATATCCGCCCAGGCCGGCTGTAACCTCTATGGCAAACTGCTGGTCTGCGGGCGTTTCATCCGCCGCACTGTCTGCATCTTCATTCTCCTCATCGGCTGACGTATCCTCTTCCGCAGAAGTATCTGCATTTCCCAATGCAGTGCCGGTCGCTGTCGACGCTGCCGGGACTGCCACGGTCACGGATGCCGTCGTTGCGGACGAACCGCAGGCCGACAACGCCGGAAGCGCTGAAAGCAGCGCAAAAAACAATATCATGTTTCGATATTTTTTCATAAATCCAACTCCCCTCTATGATAACTGCTGATCGTGCAAGCACGGCACCAGTCGTCTTGTCCATTTTCCTACTGTGTACGCTTTCACACTAAGCTCGAAAACACCTCGCCTACTGTGTATAAGTTCGATGACAGAAATCAAAGATTTCTTATCTCACTTAAAGTGTTCAATGCGTCTGCTCTTTTACGGACATTATACCCTATCCGAACTGCGAGAAAAACAGAGAAATTGTTAAGAATTTCTTATTGCCGTAAAAAAACCTTTTCATAACTGTTAATCATGAAATCCCTCTGTCTTATTTAACCGAAAAGAGTAATATATGTTCTCATTGGCATAATTTCATCATGCGAAAACCCACAAAACTAAAAGCCAGCACAATCAGTGGGTATCAAAAAAAGAGTCACGCCCATTAAAATCAAATAATACATAATTTTGTGGGTTAATTTTTATATTTTTTACCCACATAAATTAACAC
>JAJBTR010000417.1 GCA_020860745.1 Lachnospiraceae bacterium
GCCCCGGAGGCAGACCCGGAGGACCGGGCGGGATGCATGGCGGACCAGGAATGCCACCACCGCCACCTCATCGCGGATGGGGCGGCTATCGCAGAGGATGCTGTATGCCGGGATGTCTCATGTATGTATTGGGTGCCGGAGGTGTCATCGCACTTTTAGTCATGGGGATTGCATCATTATTATAGTACTTTGGTGTATAATGAAAGCCTTTGCAGAAGATTTTCGTTTGCAAAGGCTTTCTTAATATTTAAATACTTCTGTTAGTGTCGGAATTGACATGTTATAATGAACGAAAAAAGCAGAAAAATGGGGGTCTTATGAAAAATTTCAGGGATATGATTGATTTTACTCAGGCAAAAGAGCGGGCAGGAAATCTCCTTGCGTATGCTGAACAGGCATCTGACAACCGAAAAGAGGAGCGAGGAAAGCGAAAAGAAGAGCGCAATTCTCAGTCGCAAAAGCACGTGGTTCGGGAAAATGTTGCCAAGGTGAAAGAAAATCCTCTGGTAGAAAAAGTATCAGATGGGATCGGTGATGTCTCGGATAAAGCAAAAAAGGCATTAAAAATGGACGCGCAGAAGGAACTGGATTCGAAATTGCAGGGTGCAATTGAAGAATATAATCTGGCTTACTCCGGTATGTGTGATGCGGGAACCAAGTTATGGCTGAACCGCGAATTAACTCTGGATCTGGTTGAAAAGGTGGAGAGCCTGATTAACAGTATTGCGAATCGGCCGAAAGCGTTTGATAAGGAAATTGCAGAGATTCAGACTGTCAGGGAACAGTTTAAAAATACCTGTGATTATGCGAGGCAGGAGTTAGACGCGGCGCAGAAGTCAGCTATGGGCGTCGGTGCAGGTGTCGCCGGTGGTGCAGCCGTGGCAAGCCTGATGCCGAGCACTGCTATGCGGATCGCAACAACGTTTGGTACGGCTTCTACCGGGACAGCAATCTCCACACTTTCGGGCGCAGCCGCAGAGAGTGCAGCGCTGGCGTGGTTGGGCGGAGGTGCATTGACTGCAGGCGGCGGAGGCATGGCTGCAGGACAGACGCTGCTTGCACTTGCCGGACCGATCGGATGGAGTATTGCCGGAGCAACATTACTGACGTCTATTGTTTTATTTGCCAATTCGAAAAACAAATTAAACCGCCAAAAAAAAAGAAGAAATTGAACAGGTACTGTGCAACATGGAAATGGTAAGGGAAAGCGCAGGAAGAATAAAACTTATTTTGGACGAAACGATTGCACTGCGTGAATCCGTAAATGCTCAGTATCAAAAATGCATGGGGCTGTTCAGCAAAAATTTTCTTGAAATATCAGAAGAATACCAGATGAATCTTGGTTCGTTGGTGAATGAATCAAAAGCATTGGCATATCTTCTCGAAAAAGAGGTTGAACAGTAGAAATGGATACAGAAAAAATTGTGAAAAGCACAGAGGGACAGGCAGCAGCCTCCTGGATAAGCTATCTGAATCAACGCCCAGCCCGAACGCAAAGCAGATTTGAAATATCGTTTCCCGGTTCGGTTTCATCTTGGGAACAAACCACTTTTTTATATCGCGTGGAGATTTTATATTTACAGTTTTAAATTTTTCGCGTATAAATTTTGCTTTTGCGTCAACATCAGACAAGGCATCTGTGTATCCGTGGTCTGCGATAAAATCAGATAATGCCTCGCCAAAGCCGCAAAATGATTCTGCTATTTCCCGTAACCTTATTTCATAATCCTCATCATCGGGTGATAATGTTTCGGTTTGTTTTCTGAGAAATTCTGTATAATGGTCCATTTGAATTTTCCTTCTCGGTATCAATATGGCATTGCTTGCGGCTTAGCCTTTGGAATGTAATAAACCTGTATTATTTAATCCAAAGTATAGCATATTTTTATATGGGTGAACAACAGACAGAAATGAAGTTTTACCACGCGAAGTTTTACCAAAATCTGACTATTATATCGGTCTTACTGTTTACGATTACATATATATTAAGAAGAAATCATCACTACTTATTTTGATCCCACTTCCTTTTCCAATACCGGTACTCTCTCATGTTTTTTTCCGTACCTACACCATCATAATACATCTTGTACAGTTTTTCCATACCATCTACATTTCCGGCCTCAGCAGCTTTTTTTATCCAGTAAAATGCTTTAGAATAATTTCGTTCAGTTCCTATACCACCCAAATATCTTATTCCAAGCAAATAATACGCTTCCTCCAGGTCTCCTTCAGAAAACTTTTTAAGCCAGTAGAAAGCTTTCTTTTGATCATCTTGATTAATATAGATATTACACACTTCAACCTGGGAGTCAATATCTCCGCTTTCAGCTGCTTTTTCAAGATAGTACATAGCTTTCTGTTTATTGACAGCAGTACCAATACCTTCATTATAACGCTCATAGGCTTCACGCTGATATTTTATTTTTCCCTCTTCAGCAAGCTTTTCAGCCCAGTACAATGCTTTGCTTTCATTCTTTTTAAAAGGATGAACCCCGATTGAATAATATGTGAACAGCATACCTCGGGAATCTTTGTATCCTGCTTCCCCCGCCTGTTCAAAATAGTATATTGCTTTATCTATCTGTTCAGGAGTAAAATTATTCGAATCAAACATAACAAGAAACACCATATCAATCTGGGCTTTACGGTATCCTTTTTGACAAAGATGATCATACAGATAAAATGCTTCATCTATGTCTTTATCTACTCCATGACCACCCTCATAGCAGTATGATAGTTCATATGTGGCATCTAAATGTCCTTTTTCAGAAGCTGCCTTGAAATAACGATACGCCTGATATTCATCTTTTTCTACTCCTGTGCCCTCTTTATGGAACATACCCAAAAAGTACAGACAGTCAGCATCTCCTTCATCTGCAGCTTTCTTGTACCAGTAAAGTGCCTGAGAAAGATCTTCATCTGTTCCAATACCCTTTTCGTAACAAATAACAAGATTCTTCATCGATCCGAGGTCACCGTTGTTGTCATCTTCTTTTTATAAGTCAAACTGGATATATCCTCTTAGTCTTTTAGCATCAGCACTTAGTTCTTCATCTTTGGAATTACATACTTTATCTAAAAAGGAGATTATATCAGCAGGTGATAGATTATTAATGATGAATTTAGCATCACTATGTCCTTCCCTGGAAGCTTTAAGATACCAGTAAACAGCCATTCCATGATCAACATTAGTACCCATCCCATTAATATAACATTGCCCCAATTCATACATCGCATCTCCAAATCCGTTATTTGCGGCAGTATTAAACCAGGAAAAAGCTTTTTCATTATTTACTTCAACACCTATGCCATCTCTATAACATACCCCAACAGTATACTGTCTGAAGAAAGATCCCTCATATGCAGCCTTTAAGTACATTTTGAATCTTTCCTGTTTTCCTTCTTCACTGTTATAATATTCTTCTCTTTCCTTTTCTTTTCTTCCTGCTTCCTCTTCTTCTTTGGCCTTCTTTTTACCTAACTCTTCAGCAAGTACAGAATCATCTAAAGCTTTTATCTCTTTAATTCTTGTTTTAGCATGATCATCCCAAATATTATCTTCGTTCTTTAGTACTTCATTGTACCAGTAGAGTGCTTTTTCTTTGTCAGCTTCAACCCCATCACCACGTTCATAACATTCGGCAAGATGATATTGTGTGATTGCTCCACCTAATTCAGCTCCGGCTTTAAAGACTTTGAATGCTCTTTCTTTATCAGGCTTATTTTCTGTATCTCCTCTCCGATAATATTCTCCCAGTTCATAAAGTCCTGAATAAAGTCCTAATTCAGCAGCTTTTAAAGCATACTCAAATGCTTCTTCATGATGAATTTTATAATCATCTGCATACTTAAAGTAGTGCTCATATTGTTTGTAATAATCGTAAGCATCCATAGTTGGAACTTCTTCTACAGTCTTTGCTGTCTCCTCGACAGTATTGACCTTATTTTCTTTAGCTTGTTCCTTTTTCTTCTTTCTCCCAAAAAGCATACTGCTTTCTCTCCCTTCTCTTGTCACAATTTCCTTGCCGCATTTATTTCAGATAGTAATTCCCGAAAAATGGTCTGCTTCACTCAATATATCCCAGAATGTCATCCGGTTTATTCAGCACCACCGTAGCTCCGCTCCGAAGCAAAAAATCTTCCTCGCGAAATCCCCAGCCTACGCAAATACAATCCATTCCGGCATTGTCTGCTGTCTGGATGTCAACCTCCGAATCCCCGATATAAAGGGCATCTTTTTTCTCCAGTCCGAAATACTCTAGCACAGCGTAAATGGCATCCGGCGCCGGTTTCTTTCGGACACCTTCCCGCTCTCCGACTGCCATATCAAAGAGCCCGTCAAAATATTGTACACTCAACTGCTGTACTGCAAAATCAGCCTTATTGGAAACGACAGCTGTCTGAACCCCTCTTTTCCTCAATGCCGAGAGCACTTCCGAAATTCCATCATACGGAGATGTTTTATTGGCGCAATTCTGTCTGTAATGTTCGGAAAAGTCTGCAAACACACGATTCACGATATCAGTTGGCGTATTTGCAGGCACCGCCCGCTCGATCAGCTTCCGGATCCCGTTACCCACAAACTCACGAACTTCTGAAAGGGAACGTTCCTGCATACCTGATTCTTTCTGGGCAAAATTCAGACTGTCCGTTAAATCCTCCAGAGTATCCAATATCGTTCCGTCCATATCAAAAATAATCAGCTTATACCGCATAAATTCTCCAAACATCTGCTCCTCAAACATTTTAGTTTCTCCTCTTCTTTCTCAGATATGAATATTGTAAATGTGTCAGGATAAATATGCAATTATTTATTCTATCATTCACTCACCATGTTCTGATTTTTACCGCCATTTCACTGAAAACTCATCCATTTCTTCTGCCATCCAATGATTTCTGCAGGTATATAGAGCATCGGTTTGCAATGACATTATTGACAATCCGGTGCTCCTTTACAAATAAGATAGCCTCTCGGAATCTCTAAGCCTTGCATTATGCGGCTTTCAAGATTCCGAGAGGCTACAGGAGCAGAAAGGAGGGAACCGGGTATTCTTCGTGTCCCCGTTGGACTATAACTGGCACCTGTCCATCACCGGGACTTACGGATGGCGCTGCATCGGCACGGCTGTTTCAGAAGCCGATACCCTGGATGTTGGTGCAGCGGAAGGGACAACCGTTTTATCTGTCATGGACGGAACAGTGAAATCAGCAGCAAGGGGAAAAATATCGTTAAGTAATGGCAATGAGAGTATCGTCACACTCTTAGGATTGACAAGCATCAGTGTTTCTGTCGGGGATGAAGTCACGCTGGGGCAGGGAGATCGCAGAGATCGGGAGCTCCGGCACTCTCTCCATCGCTTATTCTTACGATGGCACAGAGCTGAACCCGTACTTTTACCTGGGCGTCCCGTATGTCTGGGGAGGTGACGCACTGATATTGCCAAAAACAATCGCAACCGTCGGCGCACCTTGTATCATACAAAGACCATGTTCGCCAGATTATCCGGATCCAGCAGTTCCTTGATACGCAGCGTATGTTCATAATAATTGCTGGTAATCGGGTCGAAGGTTTCCACCGTCTCACGGCCGCCAAACGCTGCAAAACCGATGCCGCCCAGGTGCTGCGTCGCCAGTACCTGAGAACACTCGACGGAATACCGCATCATGGCTCCCGCGGCGTATTCCTCCCGCGGGTCAAAAATCATAGTTGCCTCATTGTGCCCCTTAGCACTGTGCTCATAAATACCGATCCAGGCGCCGTCCCCCAGATCATCGGCAGTCTGCCCTTCCGCAATCATCTGTTCCTTGATACGCTGCGCCTCCCGGGCCTGTTTCATGGTCACATGAAGCGCCTCATCCGCACCCATCGCCACATGGAAAGTCCCCGGCCCGTTAAACAGGCTCGCATAACCGTCCGCTTTACAGAGAGAGCAGACCTGTGCCTTGCGGTACGGGTTATCTACCTTCCCGCCGATCAGAATTGTGTTCGTCTCCTCCGCTATTTTTTCCACACAGGCTACTTTGTAAGCCAGATCACGGTCACTGTTTCCGATGAGTACCATAACTGTCCTCTGCCGCCCCATCTTCAATGCTTCCCTCAGGTGCGGCTGCTTCAGTGCATTTTCCATAAACTCCGGCATATATCCCCACCCGGTGACGCCGATGGAAAACTTATTCATATAGGTGCAGACCTCTGTCTCAGCCAGGGCATAATATGCCTTTTCGATATCATCCCATCCTTTGTGGATCATGGTATAAAAGCGAATATTATCCGGCACCTCCACATCCGCCTCATACAGGTTTCCGTCATTTGGAATGTTATAATCCCGCATGCCGCTCCAATGATATAATTTGACCGCCGCTTTTGTAAAAATTCCCATAGCACCGTCAAACCCGAAATAACCGCGGATCATGGCTTTCAGAGACGGTCCCGGACCGTCAGCGGTAAAATAATCCCCGCCGTTCCCGGCCGAACCGATATGGATGATCTCTCCATCCGGCGCCACCCACTCACAGGCAAGCATATTTCTCCCGTTGTATCCCATAGAAGCCCCTGCGCAGGAACCTCCCTGGTGCGAGCTGATACTCGCGAGAACGGATGACTGCGGACCGGCCGTCGTGATACAGCAGGTCAGGCCATGCTGCCATGCCTTATACTCAATCTCACCGCCGCTGGCATAAGGCTCCACTACCGCAATCATATTTTCCGGGTCTATGCTGACCACATGGTTCATCCTTCTCAGATCTACAAGCACACAGTCCGGCGAGGTCGCGCCATTGTGCGCGCCATATCCGGTGGAATGTGCCTTGTATTTAATCTTATATTTATTGCAGACTTTTACAAAACCGGATACTTCTTCTGCTGTCGCCGGAAGTACAACGGCTGCCGGACGCAGCACCCAAAGCTGCGGATCCGGCCGGTGAAACAGGTGCTGTGCGTAAGTATCACAGATCTGTTCATCCGCCGTGATGTTCTCCGGTCCTACGATCTGTTCGATCTCCCTGTAAGCTTCCTCTGGTATTAACATCACTTCCGCCTCCTATTCATAATATTTTAAAACAAGCTCTGTCAGATCCGCGGCCTGCATATCGCCGGCGGCAGCCAATGCGCTCTCGCACATCGGGCAGGCCGTAACCAGCATATCCGCACCGGTCATCTGCGCCTCGGTCATCCGGTTCTCAGATGCGGACGCCATAAGATCCGGATTTATCTCCGCCACGCCGGCGCTGTTTCCGCAGCACCATGCCCAGCCTTTCCGACGGTCCATCTCAATCAGCTCTACACCTTCAATAGCGGTGAGCAGTATCCGCGGCGCATCGTAGACACCCAGATCTCCGGTGCGGGTGAGCGCCATGGGCCGGCGGCGCTTATCACCTTCATAGGCTCCCTTATACGGCTCGCTCCGCCGTCCGAGGTTACAGGGATCCTGATAGGTCACTTTCAGTCCTTCCGCTTTTCCGGGATGAATCAGGCCATCCTGATACATGCGTTCCAGCAGCTGTGTGATGTGGAGCACTTCCACTCCCGGTTCCATGCCATATCTCGGATAATGCCAGCGAAAGGCGGTAAATGCATGGGCATCCAGCGTAACCAGCATCCTGGCCCCGGATTTTTTCACGTCCTGTATCAGCTTTTCAGCCGCTGCCTTTCCTTCGTCGATAAATCCCAGGTCAAACGCTTTATCCGCTGCCGTCGGCTCTTTCACCCCGGAAGTTACCAGGTCAAGTCCTTTTGATAAGAGCAGTGAGACAATCCCATTCGTTCTCTTCGCCAGAGTCCCGCTGAAACGATTCACATCGCCTGCATACAGGTAAATATCCCCCTGTTCTCCGTTATACACTTTTTTAATATCCAGGCCTTCCGTCCAATCCGCGCAGGAATCCGCTTCCTTACAGAGCTGATTACCATTTCTCCGGATGGAATCCACGATTGCCTGGTGCTCCGGGTAGATATATCCCGCACGGACGCATTCTTTTCTCAGTTCTTCGATATTTTCGGCGACATCGATATCCTTGCGGAATACCTTACAGGCATAATCACAGGCTCCGCAGAGCGTGCACTTATAAGCCACATTTTGTGTCGTTTCACAGATTTCGCTATGACCGTCGTTGATGGAATATCCGATCTCCAGCTTCCCGCATCCGGAATATGCATTAAAATTATATTTCGTAATAGAAGGGCAGATATACATGGTTTCTGTCTTCTTAATCCGGTAGGACGGGATCCATTTGCAGTTGCTGCAGCGGTTACACCAGCCCTGATCCGCTTTGTAATCCATAAGTGCCATAATGTCATACCCCCTTTCCTGTTCCCAGATAGCACAACCTGCCGGGCGCCATAATCTTCTTTTTATCGAAAAATTCTTTCATGATCGGCATATATTTTTTCTGATCCGGGTAACGGTCATATACCGCCCCGGTAATTTTCCCGTATGGTCTGGAAAAGAATCCCTGATTGTCCAGCAGAGTGACTGACAAAATTTTCTCCAGTTCCTCTGCCTTTTCTTTTTCTGCCGCAACGAGAAACTCGATGTGGCAGTTGCGTCCCATCTGGGAAGGCTGGGCGTAGACAACCAGATCTTCCGGATCCAGACCGCAACCGGCAACTGCTTTTTCTGCCAGCGCCGCATAAAAGCCAATCTTATCCGCAGTATTCAAGATAAACAGGTCGACTCCGCTTTTTCCGTCTTTTGTCTTCCAGAATTCCCCCGATGCAGATGTATTGTCCAATACTTCTCTCACCTCTGTGTTGGACAGACCGTTCACTTCTCTCTTCAGCTCAAGTCCGAGTCCGTTCGCAATCTCCGCCATATCCTCTATCTGATTCTCCATATAGGTTTCCGGGAAATAACGGAAACCCCGCGCACTGGAAAGATACGTCCACTTCGGCATCGCCATCGCTTTTTCTTTCTCTATCCCGAAGACATTCCTCATGCCTTTCCGGTTCAGGATTACAGCCTCCTCGCCCAGCCTGCGGCGGATTACATTCGATGCGTATTTTGCCAGCAGATCAATATCATCGGACTGCACATAGGTCAGGGAATACACCGCCCCAATCGGACGTACTTTCACAGACGCCCAGGTCACGATCGCAAGAGTACCCTGTGATCCGGTAATCACCCGGGCCAGGTCCAGCCAGACCGGTCCCTGCGCCTGATTGATGCCGCATCCTGCCTCAAGCATCTCATCCAGAGTACCCGGCCCCGCTGCGGATCCGGAGCGGAACAGCCGCCCTTTTCCCATAACCATCTCCACTGCGCAAAGCGGATCGGGGACGTCCCAGAGATGTTTCGCTGTCATAACCGGGTCGCGATCCACCAGACTGGCCAGCACCGATTTCTCCGCCCGCGGTGCCAGCGGATGTTCCACATACAGGCCATATGGCTTTAATGCGTCATTTAACTGCCCATATGTAACGCCGGCCTCAATGATCGCCATCTTATTCAGTGGATCAATATTTATGATCCTATTCATTTTGGACAGATTGACTGCCACACACTTCGTTCCTGCTGCCGGAAGGGAAGAACCATTTCTCGTCTCCGTCCCCTGGCTGGACCGCACAACCAGATTTACCTCGTGTTCATTCGCCTTCTGTACAACCATCTGAACCTGTTCGGAGGTAGTCGGATACACGATTGCCTCCGGTGCCTCAGCAGGCACGCGACTGTAATTGCAGTTGGAAAAAGCTGCACATGCCGCAGGATCCGTTACGATCTCCAGGTCATGGTCTGCCTCATCCAATGCTTTCAGATATTCTGCAATATTGCCCATGCAAATAACCCCTTTCTTCCCGTCATTCTATATTGTTTCCGGTATCATCATATTTTCCAGCGCCGCGTCCGTCGCAAGGAAGCGGATACACTGGCCAAAGACGTGCAGCAGCCTGTCCATCTTTTCCACACCGATCTGGTTGACCAGGATATCCTGATAATGTTCGAAAAACCGGTCGCCCGCTCCCGGAACGGATGACCGCATCCGGATCACATCAGACAGTCCCATCTGCTGCATATGCAGCACTGCCAGGAACATCTCGTCACTGGTAAACTCTTCCGGTATCCAGTGTTTCGGATCCGCCATGTACGCAATCGTCGGAGCAAGATAATAAAACGCCTGATCCAGCTTCTCCAGGTTGATTGTTTCCAGCAGATAAGACTGAAATGACTCAAAAAAGCGATCACCCGGCCGGATTTCTCTTTTCATCGGCGGCAGCAGCTCAAGGATGCCGGCATCCTGTGCGTTTTTTACCGCATCAAACAAATCTTCCGCTTTTAACTCTGCCATGATAAATTTCCTCTCTGAATCGTATTCTTCCATTAGTACCCAAAATGCGCCAGGCGCCAGGCAAAGGACAAATCTCCTTTGCCTGACAAAGACCACGGCGCATTTCTTGTATCATAGGGGAAACATGATTACCGTAAAGTATTCAAATGCCAACTCCCTATGATAAAAATACAACTGCATCAGAACGGGTATTTCCGCTTATTTTTGCGCATCGATACCCACCGCACTTCCGTAAATTCCTCTGTGGAACGGAACCCGCTTCTGCCGGAACCGCTTGCCTTCATGCCTCCGAGCGGCGCGTGGCAATACAGGTTCATACCGCTGTCATTGATATGGCAGCCTCCGGATTCTATGCGCTCCGCCATCTGCCAGGCTTTTGTGATATCTTTTGTTATAATACCGCTGGAAAGGCCATATTCCGAATTGTTAGCGATCCGCAGCGCATCCTCCGCGTCTTTTGCGATAATTACGTTTGCAACAGGCCCGAATACTTCTTCCTGGAAAATATCCATCTCTTCGGTCATAAGTAGCACCGTCGGCTCATATACCAGTCCATGGTTTTTCCCGCCGCATAAAATCTTTGCCCCCTGTTCTTTTGCCCGGTCAATCTGCGTCAGCAGCTTATCCATCTGCCCCTGGTTGATCAATGGTCCGATCACCACACCCGGCTCCATGGGGCTGCCGAATTTTAAGCTCTTCGCTTTATTCGTCATCTTCTCAAGGAACTCCTCTGCAACGCCCTCCTCGACTATCATGCGCTTCGCGTTCATGCAAACCTGTCCCTGATGGATATAACGGCCGAAAGAAGCCGCCTCTACTGCGTAATCAATATCTGCGTCATTTAAGATAATCAGAGGATCATTCCCGCCAAGTTCAGAAATAAACTTTTTATAGGTATTTGCACACTGCACGCCCAGACGTTTGCCTGTCGCGGAGGAACCCACGAATTTCAGACATCTTACTCTGCTGTCTGAAGTAAGCGCATCACCGATCTCAGCAGAACGGCCCGGGCCGCTTGTCACGATGTTCACCACGCCCTTGGGGATACCGGCCTCATCCAGTGCCTGTACCAGCATAAGCCCGCCCGCAACAGACGACGCTTCCGATGTCTTAAAGACAACAGTATTCCCTGCGGCCAGCGGATTTGCCAGAGCCTGAGCGCCCAGGATACCCGCAGCATTCCACGGTGAGATGCTTGCCACAACGCCGAGTGGTTGCCGCCACATCATATTGACCACGCCCGGATCATCCGAAGGGAAAATCTCGCCATGAACGTCAAATACTTCTGCTGCCGCCTCACGGAAAGTCTCAGGCACCACACCCTTCTGAATACCGGCTACTACCATTGTTGCTCCTGTTTCCAGCTGCAGCGCCCGGAAGAGCTCGTTTCCTTTCTCATCCAGAATTTCCGCCGCTTTAAATAAGATCTTTCTGCGCTCTGTCGCGGGATAGTCTCTCCACGCCGGGAACGCCGCATAAGCCGCGTCAACTGCTTTTTTGACATCCGCAGACCCGCCGTTGGCCACCTGAGCATACACTTCGCCGGTATAAGGGTTCATATCGTCATAATATTCCCCGCTTACCGCGTCGGTCCACTCTCCGTTGATATACATTTTGTACTTCATTCCTGTTTCCTCCTCCTTCATTTTTTAATATACAATTACAATATTTTTCTGTTCTGGATCATTTACAGCATAATTCCCAGGTGTTCCGCTGCGTTTCCATAAAACAACGCTGCCCTTTCTTTTACGGTCAGCGGGATATCATCAAGGAAATCCATCGTATCCGGAACACTTTCATAAGGGTAGTCTGTGGCAAAGCAGATTTTATCCATGCCCAGCACATTTTTCGTACAAATAAACGCGTCTTGCGACATGTTTCCGCTCGTCGTTACCACAATGTTGTGTTCAAAATAATAGGACAGCTTATTTTTCGCACTAATA